>JADZET010000141.1 GCA_020850375.1 Phycisphaeraceae bacterium
AGCACGCGCAGCGGGGCGAGCGATCGCGCCAAGGCGACGTCCTCCCGGCCGTGCAGTTGCACCGTCCGCAGCCCCACCGCGTCGGCCGTCTTGCGGATCACTTCCGGGGTGGCGTCCACGAACAGACCAATGCGTTCGACGCTCATCGGCAGCGACGCGACGATCCCCTTGGCCTGATCGACCGTCACGAAGCGTGGCGAGGCCTCGACGAACACCAGGCCCACCGCGTTGGCCCCCACCTCCGCCGCGGCGCCCGCCATCTTCGCGTCACGCAGCCCGCAGATCTTGATCCAGGTCTTGGACACGGTTACCTCCTAGGGAGACACCTTCTCCAGTCGGGCGTACTCGAGCACCAGCGTCTTGACCCCGCTGCCGTGGAACTGCACCTGAGCCCGCGTGTGCGAGCCGACCGCGCTGACCGTCAGAACCCGTCCCACGCCGAACGTCGGATGCCGCACGAGCATCCCAGGCCCGTACTCGCCGGATGGACGGGCCGCACCATTCGAGCGGCGAGCCTCGATCCGTCCCTCGCGAGATGTCGGTGACAGCCAGTCCTCTTCCTCTGATCGATCCTCCCACTGCGTCGCCTCCTCGGGCAGTTCCCGCAGGAATCGGCTGGGAATCGTCGGCTGCGTCTGGCCGAAGATCGTCCGGTACTTGGCGTGGCTCATCCGCAGCACCCGCCGTGCCCGCGTGATGCCCACGAAGCAGAGCCTTCGTTCCTCCTCGATCTCATTGAGGTCCTGATTCGACTGGCTGTGCGGCAAGAGGCCATCCTCCAGCCCGATCATCGCCACGGCCGCGAACTCCAGCCCCTTGGCCGCGTGCAGCGTCATGAGCGTGACCGCCCCCTGGCTGGCGTCGACGGCGTCCACGTCGCTCATCAGGCTCACGCGCTCGAGGTACCCCCGCAGACGAACCCCCAGCGTGTCATTGTTCGCTGCTGTTTCAGCCCCCGGCTTCGCCGGGGGGTACGTCGGCGACCCCGCGGCCGCGCCTTCCTCCCGCAGGACTTCCCACTCCTCCTCGAATTGCTGCACGGCACTGACCAGTTCGCCCAGGTTCAAAAGTCGTTCCTGGTCCGGGTCGGACTTGTCGTTGCGATAATGCTCCTCAAGCCCCGAGTCGCGTAGCACCTGCTGGACGAACCCGCGCAGCGTGACGCCGCCCTCAAGAGCCCCGGAATCGACGGGTTTGTCGCACAGATCTCGCCAATCCTCGATCATCTTCCAGAAGCCCTCGACGGCCGTGACCGCCCGCTTGTTGAGCGTCGTGATCTGGCCGGGCCGCTGGAGCACGTCGAGAAGGGGGGTGCGGCTGGTGAGCGAATGGAGTTGGATCGCCTTGACCGTCGCATCGCTGATGCCTCGCGCCGGCGTGTTGATGATCCGCAGGAGGTTCAGTGTGTCCGCCGGGTTGGCCACCGCCCGGAGGTACGCCACCGCGTCCTTGATCTCGGCCCGGTCGTAGAAGGCCGTGCCCCGCGCGATCTGATAGGGGATCGTCGCCGCACGCATCGCCTCTTCCATCACGCGGCTGAGGCTGTTGACGCGGTAGAACACCGCCATGTCGCGCCAGGCGAGCTTCTCCTGATCGTGCAGCTTCGTGAACCACTCAACCGCGAGCCTCGCCTCATGCTTCTCGTCGGCGCAGGAAAGCACCTCGACCGCCTCCCCGGCCTCGTTGTCGGTGAACAGCCGCTTGGCCTTACGCTGCGTGTTGTTGCGGATGAGCGCATCGGCCGCTGCGACGATGTTCTTCGTCGAGCGGTAGTTCTGCTCCAGCCGAACCACCGTGGCGTCGGGGTAATGCTGCTGGAAGTCCAGGATGTTGCGGATGTCCGCCCCGCGCCAGCGGTAGATCGACTGATCCGGATCGCCCGTGACGCAGAGGTTGCGGTGCCTGCTCGCCAGGGCGTGGGCCAGCATGAACTGGGCGTGGTTGGTGTCCTGGTACTCGTCGATCAGCAGGTACATGAACCGCTGCTGGAGCTCGGCCAGCGACTCGGGCTGCTTGAGCAGTTGCACCGTGAGCATCAAGAGATCGTCGAAGTCGACGGCCGCGTTCTCCAGAAGGATCTTCTGGTACTGCTTGTAGATCTTGGCCGTGTGCCGGGCGAAGAAGTCCCCGGCTCTGGCCGCGAAGGCCTCGGGCTCGATCAAATCATTCTTGGCCTGACTGATGACGCCCAGCACGCGGTCCGGGGGGAAGTGCGAGGCGCTGATCTCCAGGTCCGTCAGGGCCTGCTTGACCGCCCGCTTCTGGTCGGCCGTGTCGTAGATGGAAAAGCCCGGGGAGATGCCGAGCCGATCGGCGTACTGCCGCAGCAGCCGCGCGCAGAGGCTGTGGAACGTGCAGACCGTCGTCCGCCTCGCGTCACGCGGGCCGAGCAGTTGCTCGACGCGCTGCCGCATCTCGCCGGCCGCCTTGTTGGTGAAAGTGATCGCCAGCACCTGCCACGGCGGGATGCCGACCTCATGCACCAGATGGGCGATCCGCCGCGTGATGACGCGCGTCTTGCCTGATCCCGCCCCGGCCAGCACCAGCAGGGGCCCGTCGACATGCGCCACCGCCTGCCGCTGCGGCTCATTGAGCCCCTCGAGCAGCTTCGATGGTCTGTCGGTGGTGAAGGCCGATCCGTCATTCATCCCAACAAGTCTAACACGACCCAGCCGCACGTTTTCCACGGCCGTTACGGATCGAATCAGTTCCAGCTCATCTCATCGTCACTGGTCGGCGGGCAGAGTCGCTTAGCCAGACGTAGCGTCTTGCGCAGGGATTGCAGGTGCCCGACCAGCCATCCGGCCCGCTGATCGACGTCGGGCTCAGCCAGCAGGCTGTACTGCTGCTCGGGATCGCCGCACAGCGCCGCCGCGGCCACGTCCACCAGCACCGGCGTGGGGATCGCCCGCGTCAAGAGATTGCGCAGGGCGCTGACCTGGGCGAGGTTCTCCATCAGCGGGTCGCGCAGCAGATCTTCCACCCGCCGGCGCGTCTCGGCCAGGTCAATCTCCATCGGCCGTTCTGGCTCTAGCGGCCGGAGCAGCGCCTTGCGGTAGGGCTTGTGAGGCACTTCCTTCGCGACCTCCGCCCGGCAGAGCCCGTGCAGCAGGATGTCGTACCGCCCGTCGGACAGCCGTTCGTGCCTGAGGATGTACCCCAGGCAGACGGCCGACCGGATCGGCGGCTCGCCCTGGTACTGGCTCTGCCACAGGTCGCCGGCGAACGTGGCCATCGCGATCAGCCCGTTGCCGTCGAGCGCGTCAGCCGTCATCCGCAGGTACCGCGGCTCAAAGATGTGCAGCGGCGCCGTGGCGTGCGGCAACAGCACGCACCGCGACAGCGGGAACAGGGCCATGGGCCGCGAGAAATCGATCTCGGCAACGACCTGCATGACCAATGATAGCCGTCGTCGGTCACACGGGAGGGGATGGGGACAAAACCCGAGCCCGGTCCGTCGAAAAAGCGAGCGGGACTCCGATTCAGTCACTCTATTCCTGAGTCGTTGCCCCGCCTAGATCCCCGCCGCGTCGGTGAACTCGTTGGGGTCCAGCGGCACGTAGCCGTCCCGCCGTCGGGCGCTGACGCGCAGGTCCGGCGGCGTGACCGTCACCGTGTGGTGGGCCGGCACGGACTTGGTCAGGAACACCGCCCCGGCCACGGTGCACCCCTGGCCGATGACGGTTTTGCCGCCAAGGATGATCGCCCCGCCGTAGATCGTCACGTCGTCCTCGATCGTCGGGTGGCGTTTGCGGCCGCGCCAGTCCTGGCCGCCCTTGGTCGACAACGCCCCGAGCGTCACGCCCTGGTAGATCTTGACCCGCTTGCCGATGGTCGTCGTCTCGCCGATGACCACGCCCGTGCCGTGGTCGATGAAGAACGACTCGTCGATCTCGGCCCCGGGGTGGATGTCGATGCCCGTCTCGTTGTGGGCGTACTCGCTCATCATGCGCGGCAAGAGCGGCACCCGGAGCCTGTAGAGCTCGTGGGCGACGCGGTGGATGAAGATGGCGTCGAGGCCCGGGTAGCAGAAGATGACCTCGTCGGTGCTGCCCGCCGCCGGGTCGCCGTCGAAGGCCGCCTGCACGTCCGTCGCCAGCAGTCGCCGCAGCTCCGGCGCGCGGTCGAGCAAGGCGTCGGTGATCTCCTGGGCCCGCACGTCGAAGTGGTCGTTGGTGTCCCCCTCGCCGGGCTTGCGGCGGTTCTCGGCATGCCGCAGGGCCTGGCGGATCTGCTCGTAGAGGCTCTGGCGGACGTGCACGAGCAGCTCGCCGACGTGGTACGCGATCGTCTGGCTCGTCAGCCGCTGCTCCTCGAAGAAGCCCGGGAACACCAGCCGGCGGAGCATCTCCAGCACCCGGATCACCCGCGCCCGGTTGGGCAGGAACGTCGAGTTGAGGTGGTGCGTCCGGGCGTCGTCGTGGTAGCTCTGGACGATCCGCCGGACCAGCTCGGGGGTGTCGTCCGGACTGGTTTTGTCGTGGCTCATGGCGGTGATCCAGAGCCCGCCGAGGGGCGGGACAGAAAAGTCATTTTAGGATGTTCGCCCCCCGGAAGAAACCCCCGCAAGGAGCGCCTGTCGGAGAGGGGGCCGCCAACAAAAAAACCGGCCCGCGTGAACGGGCCGGCCTGGATCGGATCGTGAGTTCTTGTTCTCGTCAGCGCGACTTGCTCTGGGTGACTTGTTCGAACCCCAAATTTAGGTGGGTGCGTCGCCGAGTCATCCAGGCCTTCCGCTCGTAGACGGCTTGACCATCGTGCCCGAAAGCCAGCTCCCTTTGGGGTCTCAAAGGTTCGAACAAATGCATCCCGCCAGAGCAAGCCGCGTAGACGAGAGACACTCTTCACTTTCCATGGCTGATTATACCCGACCGCTTCGGTGTCAAGAAGCGGACAAGGCATGAAAATGGTGAGCTGGGCGCTCGATCTAGATCAGGCCTTGAAGCAGTTCGACGGCCTTGCGGATGTCCGCCACGCGCTGGTCGCCGGCCTCGCGTTCGATCAGGAGTCCGCCCTTGAACCCTGACGAGCGGAGCTGGGCGATGAACGCCTTCCAGTCCACCTCGCCCTCGCCGACGGGAACCTCTTGGCCCCACGTCCCGGGCGTCTTGGTGCGGACCGCGTCCTTGATGTGCACCTGATGCACCCAGGGCTGGAGCTTCTTAAGTGACGCGATGGGGTCGCCCTTGTCATAAAGAATCATGTTCGCCGGATCAAAATTCACCCCGATGTTGCGTGCCCCGGCCTGCTCGACGTCGGTGATGAAATCGACCAGCGTCTGGGCCGTCTCCTGACCGGTCTCGAGGATCAGGGTGATCCCGTAGGCCTGCATCACGCCCGCGGCGTGGTGGATGCGTTCGATGATCTTGTCCCGCCGTCCGCCGGCGTTGGCCTCGGGCAGGAAGCCGGCGTGCACGCTGACCGTCCGCAGATTCAGCGCCGCGGCCGCCTTCGCCGCTTGGTCGATCACCCGGCGGTTCTGCTCCCACGTCGCGTCGGGCACCAGCCCGCCGGTCCGGCGGATCGACTCGAGCGTCGAGTAGTCCTCGCCCACGCAGCCGAACATGCCCGTGAGGATCCACTGGTCCCTGGCCCTGAAGATCGCCGCCAGATCCTTCCAGTCCGCGCTGTTCGTCCAGAGAGGGTCCAGGCCGATCTGCGTGTGGTTCAGGCCGGTCTGCGCCAACAGGTCCGAGAGCTCCTGCGCATTACGCGCGTGCAGGGACCAGCTGCACACGCCGATCGTGAACTGTTGCTCGGGACGCGGGACCATGCTCATGCTCCTGCCGTTGAACTTTCCGGATATCCGCATCACACCCAATCCGACCGGCTCGTCCAGCGGACGAAGCCCTCGATGGCCTCGTACTCGGCCAGCCCCAGCTTGTCGTAGAGCCGCGCCGTCGCCCGGTTGCGGTCCTCGGCACGCTGCCAGAACTCGCGGGCGTCGAAGCCCGGGAACAACGCCTTGTCCTTCTGCGACTCGTGCTTGAAGATCGCCGTCCGCTTGCGCATGAGCTCCTGCGGCGAGATGGGCACAGCCATCTCGATGTTCTCCGGCTCCCATTCCTGCCACGCCCCGCGGTAGAGCCAGACCTCGCAGGGCTTCATCCACGGCTCGTCCCTGACGACCCCCAGCGCCCGGATGATCGCCGCCAGGCACACACGGTGCGTCCCGTGCGGGTCCGACAGGTCGCCGGCCGCGTAGACCTGGTGCGGCTGGAGCTTGCGGAGCAGGTCCACGATGATCCGGATGTCCGCGTCGCTCAGCGGCTTCTTGCGCACCCGGCCGGTCTCGTAGAAGGGCATGTCCAGGAAGTGCAGGTTCTGCATCCGCACCCCGCAGCACCGCCCGGCCGCCTTGGCCTCGCCGCGGCGGATCAGCCCCTTGATCTTCTGCACCTCCTCGGAGTCCACCTGCCCGGCCTGCTTGTGCTTGAGGAACTCCTCGATGTGCTTCTCGAGCTCCGTCACCCGCTTGTCCTCGATGCCGAAGATCTGGTTGAACTCCGACGCGAAGTCCGCGAACCGGATCGCGTCGTCGTCGAAGACCGCGATGTTGCCCGAGGTCTGGTACGCCACGTGCACCTCATGCCCTTGGTCGACCAGCCGCAGCAGCGTCCCGCCCATGGAGATCACGTCGTCGTCGGGGTGCGGCGAGAAGATCACCACCCGCTTGGGATAGACCTCGTCCGTCGGCCGGCGCCGTTCGCTGGGCCGCTGGGCCTTGGCCGGCTTGCCGCCCGGCCAGCCGGTGATCGTGTCCTGCATGGTCCGAAAGATCTCGATGTTGATGCTGTACGCCGGCCCGTGCTCGGCCAGGAGGTCCTGCAGCCCGGTCTCGTTGTAGTCCTCGTCGGTGAGCTTGAGGATCGGCTTCTCGACCTTGCGCGCCAGCCAGATGACGGCCTTGCGGATCGTCGCCGGCGTCCACTCCACGGGCCCGAGCAGCCAGGGCGTCTTGCACCGTGTCAGCTCGCTCGCCGCCGCCTTGTCGAGAATGATCTGCGCGTTGCCGTGCTCCTGAAGGAAGCTCGCCGCCACCGTCGCGGTGATCGGCCCCTCGACGGCCTGGGCGATGATCGGCGCCTTGTGCTCGCCGAAGGCCATCAGGATCACCCGCCTGGCCGTCAGGATCGTCCCCACGCCCATGGTGATCGCCCGCCTCGGCACGTTCTCCTCGCCGAAAAAGTCGCTCGCCGCGTCCAGCCGCGTCACCCGGTCCAGCGAGATCAGGCGTGTCCGGCTGGTCTTACCCGAGCCCGGCTCATTGAATCCCACGTGGCCCGTCCGGCCGATGCCCAGGATCTGCAGGTCGATCCCGCCGCTCTCGGTGATCTTCTTCTCGTACGCCCGGCAGTGGGCGAGCACCTGCGTAGGATCGAGCGTGCCGTCGGGGATGTTGATGTTCTGCCGCGGCACGTCCACGCGGTCGAACAGGTGCTCGAACATGAACCGGTGGTAGCTCTGCAGCTCATCCGGCTTCATGGGGAAGTATTCGTCGAGGTTGAACGTGATGACGTTCTTGAAGCTCAGCTTCTCCTGCTCGTGCAGGCGGACCAGCTCGTCGTAGACGCCCGTCGGCGTCGACCCCGTGGCCAGGCCCAGCACGCACGTCTGCCCCGCGGCCGCCTTGCCGCGGATCAGGGCCGCGATCTCCTGCGCCACGGCCAGGCTGGCCTGCTTGGCCTGCTCAAAAACCTTCGTCGGGATCAGCTCCTTCTGGGAGAGGATCTCCTCCATGGCGATCGAACGGTCAGCGACGGTCATGACGTGCATCCTTCCGCCTCGGCTCCTGCTCAGAGCCGGGATGGGGGGTGTGACGATACCACGTTTGTGACGGTGGGTGGGTGGGGCTTCCACACCCTTGCCGAAACCCTTGGCTCAGGCCCCAGCCGTCGGTCGGGCCTTCTCGGCGGCGGCGATATTATCCGCAAAGTGGTGTAAATCCAAAGTGCCGATCAGAAGACTCGTCACCCCCGGCTCGCCAAGCACCCAACGGATCGCCCTGCCTGCCTCCAGACGCCCCGACGCCAGCCCCTTTTTCACCAGCACGCCAACGCCCCGGCGGTGGGCCTCCCGGATCACCGGCCGATGGCTGTCGTTCTCGGGGTGAAATTCCACCGCCAGCACGTCCGACCAGTCCAAGGCCCGCATCGCCCCCTCCACCGTCTTGCCCGACAGGCCGATCCCCCGCGTCAGCCCCCGCCTCTTGATCTCCAGCAGCCCTTCAACCGTGTCCGTCTGAGTCTGGATCCACTCGTCGCGGCCGTCGGAGTGGATCAAGAGCAGGTCCACCGCCTCGGTACGCAGCCGGCGGAGGCTCGCCTCCAGGCTTACACGCACCTCACGAGCGGAGAACTCGAAGCTCGACCGCCCCCCCTCGAATCGCTCGCCGACCTTGGTCGCCAGGACATACTCCGCCCGCCGATGGCCGACGGCTCGCCCGATCCGCTCCTCGCTCAGCCCGTACGCCGGGGCCGTGTCGATCAGGTTCACCCCCAGGTCCAGCACGCCGTTGAGCAATCGCGCTGCGGCCTGCTCATCAGGCAGCTCGTAAGCCTGGGGATACTTCGCGCCGACGTTGCGGCCGATCTTGAACGCCCCGAACCCGATGGGCGTCACGGGCAGGCCGAGCTTGCCTAGGGGTTGGTGTACCACTTCGTGGCGAGCTCCCACGGCGGGGCGGCGACGCGCGGGCGCGGCCACTCGGCCACCACCTGATCGGGGTAGTCCGGGTCATGGTCGTCGGCCGCGCTGGTCCACGTCTCGCCGGACGACTCGCGCAGCCAGACGCCCGAGCCGTGCGAGACGTTCTGCCCCACCGGCTTGCCGATCATGCCCACGATCCGCCTGGCCAGCACCGGCGCCAGCACCAGTTTCGTCGGCCAGGCGGTGATAATGTTCCCTTCGAGGACCGCGTGCTCATGGTCCGGCCGGCGCCTCCCGGGGGTGGCGGCCTCGGCCTTGTCGATCCTGTACGTCGTCCACTCCACGCCCGTCAGGTCCACCGCCGGCAGCGTGTGATGCAACTCCCTGATCGTGTAACGGATCAGCTCGGTCGGCCCCATGTTCACGCCGTCCTCGGAGATCTTCCCGCCGATCTGCCAGACCTGCTCGCCCTGGAAGTTGTCGATGGTGGTGATCGTCACCCGCGTGTGGGCCCCGTGGACGCAGTGCCCGAAGACCGCCGGCAGCTTGCCCCGCGCCACGACGATCTGCACGCCCCGCCGCTGCATCGCCCCCCCCGGGAGGTTCAGCCGCCGGCGTAATTCCTCGTTGCCCTGCCCGGCCGCCAGGATCACGTGCCGCGGCCGCAGCACCATCCGCGTGCCGTTGGACGGCGAACGCAGGAACACCGTGTCCACCCCGCCGGGCTTCTTCGTCTTCTTGGACGAAAACTCCAGCCCCGTCTGCGCGTCGATCCGCAGCACGCGCGACCGGTTGGCCTGGAACAGCCCGTGCAGGAAGCTCCCCGGGTCGATCACCGGCTCGGCGATCCGCATCACCGACGACGCGCCCCGCAGCACCGCCGGCCAGAGCTTCTTCTCGATCGTCTGCGGCCGGACCCGCAGGCTCACCCTCGCCCCCGAGAAACCCAGCCACGATCGCAGCGACCGCGTCCGCCAGAGGTGGCACGCGTCGGCCCGGATCCGCGTGTCGCTCAGATCCGGCTGGTCGTGGCCCTCGAGGCACCGTCGCCACAGCGCCGGCATCTCCGCCACCGCCGCGGCCGACTCGGTCAGGAGTCCCCCGAGGCTGTACTTCAGGCCCCCGTGGATGATCCCCTGCGACGCGATCGTCTGCCCCGCCCCCAGCGCGTCGCTCTCGAGCAGCAGCGCCCGATAGCCGAGCCTCCGCAGGTCGTCCAGGAGCCACAGCCCCGCCGCGCCGCCGCCGAAGATTACGGCGTCGAGTTTCACCGGTCCGGCCAACGTCATCGTCGCCTCACGCCATGCTCAGATGCTTGCCCGCGGGCCCGACGCCCGCCGCGACCTTCTCCCACGGTGCGACCGCACCGTCAGAATCACTCCATGGAGCCTCGTGGTCATCAACAACCGCGAGGCCCGTCACCGCGCGCCCTGCGGCGCCGGCGGGATGACCAGTTTCGTCCCCGCGTCGAGCTGATCGGGGTTGTTGTTCAGGGCCTGCTTGTTGGCGCTGTAGATCGTCCGCCACAGCCGCCCGTCCCCGTAGTGCTGCACCGCCACCGACCAGAGCGTATCGCCCGGACGGACGGTGTAAGCCACGCTCGACGGCGCCGGCTGCTGCGGCTGGGCCGTCGTCTGCTGTTCCTGATTGCGGATCTGGGCCAGGCTCGGAAGACGGATCACCTGCCCGACCGAGAGCTTGGTCGGATCGACGCGCGGGTTGGCCTGGGCGATCTCCTGCCAGTAGCGATCCGAGCCATAGACGCTCACGGCGATCGACGCGAAGGTGTCGCCGGACTTGATCGTGTAGGGCCGTGTCCCGTCGGCTGGGGCGCCGGTCGGGCGGACACCGTTGCCGGTCAGTCCCGTGCCGGGCTCGACGGGCCGGGCGGTCGGCGTCGGTGCGCCCACCGCGGTCAAGCCGCCGGGCAAGGTCACCGTCGGCGCGGGCGTGGGGGCAGGTCGAGGCGTCGGGACCGCGGCCGACGCGGGCGCGGTCGGCATCGCCGCGGGCTGCATCTGCGAGCCCGTGGGCGGCGGCGTGATCGGCGAACCCGGCGCATACGTCGACGTCGCGCCCAGAGGGTTCGGCCCCGGTTGGTTCGGGCTCGGCCGGCTCGGGTCCGACGCCGGCGACGAGCCCAGCGCGAACCGGCCCGACGTGTCGCTCGCCTGCCCCAGACGCACCATCTCGCCGCCCCGCGGTGGGTTGTCCTGGTACAAGAAGTGATAGCCGACGATCAGCAGACAGATCGCCACCGTCAACACCAACGCCACGTTGTACGGATTCTTCATCGCTCGAGCCTCCATGCCAATCGCCACAGTGTAACGCCCCCGCGCCCGTCCAGCCATGTCAAGACGCCGGCCCGGCCGGCCGATGATGCCGATGCACGCCCTGACGCATTCTCGGGGCCGATTTGGTTGACACCCCACCCCCGCAGACCTACATTCGCCTGGCCCTTCCATTCATCCCGGAGAACGCCGATGCCCGCCAAAGATTCACGCCTGGTCGTCGAGATCGACGGCGATGTCACCCGCGTCAGCTTCCTCGAACGCAACATCCTCGAGGAGGCCCTGATCCAGCGCATCGGCGACGAGATCAGTCAGATCATCGACCAGACGACCAACCCCAAGCTCCTGATCAGCTTCAAGGGCGTCGAGCACCTGTCCTCCGCCGCCCTGGGCATGCTCATCAACATCAACAACAAGGTCCGCAAGCGCGGCGGCCAGCTCCGACTGGCCCACATCGACCCCCAGATCTACGAGGTCTTCACCATCACCAAGCTCAACAAGCTCTTCCAGATCCACGACGACGCCCAGCAAGCCCAATCCAGCTTCCGCTAACCCCCCCGCCCCCGGAAGTTTTCTCCGGTGGTCTAGGATTCATCAAACGGCACACCCGGTTTTCCATCCCTGATTCGACGGAGGCGTCCAGCTTTCATGGCCGGCTCGTCCACCAAGACCATGGTCGTCGCCAGCAACCCCCAGGCCCTGGCCGAGCTGCGGCAGCAGGTGGTCCAGGCCGTCCGCTCCCATGACTTCCCCGACGCAGCCATCTTCGCCATCCAGCTCTCGCTCGACGAGGCCTTCTGCAACGCCATCCGCCACGGCAACCAGGGCGACCCCCGGAAGGTCGTCACCGTCAGCTACGATGTCACCGACGAGGCCGCCACCATCTCCGTCACCGACCAGGGCCCCGGCTTCGACCCCGACGGCGTGCCTGACCCCACACTCGAAGAGAATCTCACCCGGCCCAGCGGCAGGGGGGTCATGCTCATGCGGCAGTACATGACCGAAGTGAAATTCAGCCAGGGCGGCCGAACCGTGACCATGATCAAGCGCCGGGATTGCAGCAAGCCGCTCTGACCCTGGCCGACATCTCATCGCCGTCACGTATTAAAAAATACGCATAAGCAATTGATTTCATTGGTGTTATCGTCTGTCCATGATCCGCGGGGCCTGTCTCAGCTTTCCCCCAGTTCCCCGGGCGTGTAAACTCCAGCGTTGCCCATCGTCGTCGGGACGATCTGGACCTCATCCGCACGACTACCCACACCTAAGCCTTGCCCGCGACCACCCCTAAGCGTCTTAAGCCCCGCACCAACAAGACTCGCCCAGCACGGGACGCAGCCAAAGCCAGCCCTACACCCGTCAACGGTCGGGCCTTGGACGTCGATTGCCGCATCTTCGGACAAGACGTCGAGCCTCCCGCGGCCAAGTGGCTTCCCGCCAAGCTCGCCCAAGCCGCCCACCGACTCGGCGTCCGCAAGGGACACCTGAGCGTCGCCATTGTCGGCGACCGCCGGATGGCGTCCGTCCACCAGCAGTTCTCCAACACCCCCGGCACCACCGACGTGCTGACCTTCGACCTCCGCGAGCCGGGCCAGAAGACCCTCGAGGGCGAGCTGATCCTCTGCCGCGACCAGGCCCGCCGTCAGGCCCGCCAGCGCGGCCACGACACGCGCACCGAGCTGCTGCTCTACGCCGTCCACGGCCTGCTGCACCTGCTCGGCCACGACGACCACGACCCCACGAAGTGTCGACGGATGCACGCCCTCGAGGACCAGGTCCTGACCAGCCTGGGCCTGGGCAAGGTCTTCACCGCACCGCCCGCGAGAAACGCCAAGTGACCGACTCCGCCCTCCTGATCGCCCTGCTCGCCAGCATGCTCAGCGGCTTTTTCGCCGCCAGCAACCTCGCACTCAAGTGGTTCAACCGCGGCAAGCTCGCCGAACTGCTCGATGCCCGTGGCCAGCTCCATCGTCTGGATGTCCTGAGCGACCGGCTCGTCTCCCTGCAGCTCATGACGGCCACGCTCCGCACCGCGCTGAACCTCTTTGTGCTGCTGGCCGTGCTGTATTACGTCGAGGTGCGCTTCGTCGGGCGGTGGCCGATCGGCCTGATCTACCTCGTGGCCTTCCTCGTCGCCGGCACCTTCGTCAGCATCCTGGCCGTGGCCGTCCCCACCAGCTGGGCCCGCTACCGCTCCGAGGCCATCCTCGTCCGCTCCCTGCCATTTCTGCTGGCCGTGCAGCGCGTGCTGTTGCCGCTCCTGCGCCTGCTGCACCTGGCCGACCCCATGGTCCGCCGCATCAGCGGGGCCGAGACCGACGAACCCACCCCCGCCAACGAGGCCTTGACGGACCAGGTCATGTCCGTCGTCGAGGAGCACGTCGAGGAGGGCCATGTCGACGCTCTCCAGAAGCAGATGATCGAGGCCGTCTTTGAGTTCCGCTCCGTCACCGCCGGCCAGATCATGACCCCACGCACCGACATGGTCGGCGTCGAGATCAGCTCCGACCTCGCTCAGGTCCGCCAGGCCATCCTCGACAACGGCTTTAGCCGATACCCCGTCTACCGCGAGAGCCTCGACGACATCGTCGGCCTGCTCTACGTCAAGGACCTCGTCCGCTTCCTGGGCTTCGACGCCCAGCCGCTGGACCTTGCGGCCATCCTCCGCGACGCCCTGATCGTTCCCGAGAGCAAGCCCGTGCAGGAGCTCCTGGCCGAGTTCAAGGCCCGCAAGGTCCACCTAGCCATCGTCCTGGACGAGTACGGCGGCACGGCCGGCCTGGTGAGCATCGAGGACGTGCTCGAGGAGCTCGTCGGCGAAATCCAGGACGAGTACGAATCGGCCCAGGACCAGCCGCGCATCAGCCGCCTCGACGCCCGCTCCGCCGAGGTCGACGCCCGTGTCCGCGTCGACGAGCTCAACGACGCCATGACCCTGGAGCTGCCCGAGTCCGAGGACTACGACACGGTGGGGGGGCTGGTCTTCTCGACCCTAGGCCACATCCCCATCGCCGGCGAGACGGTGGACATCCCCGGAGCCGACGTCCGGCTCGTCGTCCTCCAGGCCGAGCGGACCAAGATCAACCGCCTGCGCGTCGAGAGCCTCAGCGCCGCCGGCCGACCTGCCCAGGCGGTGGCCTCGAGCCGGCAGGCCAAGTGACCATCTCCCTTCTCCTGGGCATCGACAGCGGTTTGTGCTAGATTTCAACGTCGCGTCGAGGCTGACCCTCACCTCTTCCGAGGCTGCCATGGACATCCGTTTCTACAACAGTCTGACCCACCGCCTCGAAGACTTCGCGCCGATCGAGCCCGGCCACGTCCACATGTACAACTGCGGCCCGACGGTCTACGACTTCGCCCATATCGGGAACTTCCGTAGCTTTCTCTTTGCCGACCTGCTCCGCCGCTTCCTGGAGCTGGCGGGCCTGACCGTCCACCAGGTGATGAACATCACCGACGTCGGCCACATGACCGACGACGCCTCGGCCGACGGCGCGGGCGAGGACAAGATGCAGGTCGCCGCCCGCCGGCTCAAGGAGGCCAAGAAGTCCGGCCAGGCCCCCGTCGACGATCCCAACGACCCCTTCCAGGTCGCCGGCTATTACGCCAAGTCTTTTATCGAGGACGCCGGCAAGCTCAACCTCCGCATCGTCCAGGACGACCCCCGCCAGATGCCCCGGGCCACGCAGTACGTCCAGCAGATGCAGGAGATGATCGCCGGCCTGATCGAGAACAAGCACGCCTACGTTGCCGCCGACGGGGCCGTTTACTACAGCGTCGAGTCCTTCCCCGACTACGGCCAGCTCAGCGGCAACACGCTCGATAAACTGCGCGGCGGGGCCGGCGGACGCATCCTCGACGAGCACCAGGCCGTCAAACGCCACCCGGCGGACTTCCTGCTCTGGAAGCCCGACGCTTCGCACATCATGAAGTGGGACTCGCCCTGGGGCCCGGGTTACCCCGGCTGGCACATCGAGTGCTCGGCGATGGCGGCGGCCGTGCTAGGCAGGCAGGTCATAGACATCCACACCGGTGGCGAGGACAACATCTTCCCCCACCACGAGTGCGAGATCGCCCAGACCCGCGGCTGCTTCGGCCGCGACCACTTCGCCCGCTTCTGGATGCACGCCCGCTACCTGATGGTTGAGGGCCAGAAGATGTCCAAGAGCAAGGGCAACTTCTACACCGTCCGCGACCTGATCGTCCAGGGCGTCGCCCCGGCCGTCATCCGCTACGAGATCCTCAAGGGCCACTACCGCTCGAACATCAACTTCACCCGCAAGGGGCTGGAGGATTCAGCCCGCGCGGTGCAGCGACTGCGCGACGCGGCAGGGGAGTGGAAGTCCAAGGCCGGCTCCGCGCCGCTGCCGAAGGTCGATCTGACTCACCCGGTGCTGGCCGAGTTCGCCGCGAGGCTGGCCGATGACCTGAACATCGCCGGCGCCCTGGCGGTGGTCTTCAAGTGGCTCGCCGAACCGCAGCCCGATCCCGCGACGTCGCTGGCCGTGCTGGAGAAGATCGACTCGGTCCTCGGCGTCGTCCACACGGCTGACGAACAGTCCCAAGCGGCGCCGGCAGGGGGCCTCACCGACGACCAGGCCGCGGACCTGGCTCGCCAGATCAACGACGCCCGCGCCGCCAAGGATTTCGCCAAGGCCGACGCCCTGCGCAAAGAGCTTATGGACGGCGGCTTCGAAGTCCGCTCGGCCAAAGAGGGCACCACCATCCGCCGCACGCTCGCTTAAGGTTTGTCCCAGCCGGACTCTGCGAGTCCGGTCCGGGCTCACAGAGCCCGGCTCTGATGATGGCCCACGTCACACCCGCATCTTCGCGAACCGCTCAAGATGGTTCGCGAACGCGGCCGAGTCCTTCGGCTCAACGGTGGTCAATTCGAACGAGTCCCGCACCACCTGCCGCAGTTGCGCCAGGTCCTTGATCTGCCCCGCCCCCATCGCCTGCGTCAGGGCGTTGCCGATCGCTGTCGCCTCATAGGGCCCGACAATAACGGGTCGGCCCAGGGCGTCGGCGGTCATCTGGTTGAGCAGCGTGTTCTTCCCGCCCCCGCCGACGATGTGCAGCCGTTCGAACTTCCGCCCCAGCAACTGCTCGAGCAGGTCCATCACCTGCCGGTAACGCAGCGCCAAACTTTCGAGGCAGCACCGCACGAATTGCCCCGGCTCGATCGGCTCAGGCTGGCCCGTCTTGCGGGCGAAATCGCGGATCTTCGTCAGCATGTCCCCCGGCGTGCCGAACGGCCCGTGATCGGGATCGACCAGCGTGCGGAAGGGCAGCGACTTGGCCGCCATCACCGTCAGCGTCTCATAGTCGAGCGATTGGCCCTGTTTCTCCAGGTCGCGCCGGCACTCCTGCACCAGCCACAGACCCGCGATGTTCTTGAGGAAGCGGATCTTTCCGCCCACGCCGCGCTCGTGCGTGAACTGCGCCGCCAGCGTCGCCGGCGAGATCGCCGGCTCGTCGATCTCCGCCCCCATCAACGACCACGTCCCGCTCGACAAATACGCCCAGTTCCCCTTGCCCGTCTCGGCCGGCACCGCCGCCACCGCGCTGGCCGTGTCATGCGTCCCCGGCGCGATGACCGCCACTTCCGGGGGACAGCCTGTCTCCGCCGCCACCCCCGGAAGGATGCTGCCGATCTTAGTGCCGGCGGGAACTATCCCCCCGAGGAAGTGCGTCGGCACGCCAGTCGACGCGATCAATTCCTTCGCCCACGTCCCGCTTCTCGGATCAATCATCTGCGTGGTCGAAGCGTCGGTCGCTTCGTTGACCGCCTGCCCGCTGAAGAAGTATTGCAGCAGGTCCGGCATCGTCAGGATGTGCCGGGCGTGCTCGAGCAGCGCCGGCTCGGACTGCTGCTGGGCCACGAGCTGGTACAGCGTGTTGAAGGGCATGAACTGGATGCCCGTGACGTCGTAGATCCGCTTCTCCCCGAGCTTCTTGAGCGTCGCCGCCATCGCCGGCGGGTTGCGATCATCGCGGTAGGCGAAGGGCAGCCCCAGCAGCTGCCCGGACTTGCCGATCAGCCCGTAGTCCACGCCCCACGTGTCCACGCCCAGGCTCGTGATCGTCACGCCCTGGTCCGCCGCCGCGCGGATGGACTTGCTTAACCCCTCGAGCAGGTGCGCCCACAGCCCCGTCAGGTCCCAGTGCAGCCCGTCGGGCAGCCGGATCGTGCGGTTGGCAAAGCGATGTTGCTCGCCCAGCTCAATCCTGCGCCCATCGAACGTCGCGAGCATCGCCCGCCCCGATTCGGCGCCCAGGTCGAAGGCCACGTAACCGCGCTTGCTCGCACCCATGCTCGTCAACCTCCTGCAAGAACACCGGCCCGCGAGCCGGACGACTTACTTGCTCTCACGCATCATCCGCAGCGAGCTCGTCACGTAAGGCCAACCGCTGGCCAGCGTCGAGATCACGATCGCGTAGACCAGCCCGTCGCGCACCCAACCCGCCCACTCATGTCCTTGCTTGTGCGGGTCGAACCACACGATCGCCAGGATCGTCGGCACGCCCACGAGCTGGAACACCGTCTTGAGCTTGCCCCAGATGCTCGCCCCGAAGGCCACGCCGCGTCCCTCGACCTCGCTGCGGATGCCCGTGACCAGGAGTTCCCGGAAGAGGATCAGCACCACCATCCATGGGTAGACCCCGCTGATCATGTTGACGATCCTCCCCTGACCCACCGCGTCGGGCATGGCGAACCGCGCCCCGGCCAGCGCGATGAACGCCCCGATCACCAGCAGCTTGTCGCACAACGGGTCCATCACCCGGCCGAAGGTGCTCTCGACCTTCCACTTGCGGGCGAGGTACCCGTCGAGCCAGTCGCTGACGCCCGCGACGATGAAGATGACAAACGCCGCCACCAGCACCCAGCGCGGGCCGTGCGGGTAACGGTACGAATTGAGCGTCAACAGAAAGGCGCCGGCCAGGAAGAGCCTCAGCACGGTCAGTTGATTGGGCAGTGTGCTTCGCACGGCAGCCGTTGTGGGTTCGGGTTCGTCGAAGTGAGACTATTCGAGCCCGCCCTTGAGTGGTTTGCCGGGTCGTCGGGTTGCGGGCTTGGACGGGGCGGTCACCACACGCTCGCCGCGATGCGAGCCGCCGCGTCCACCGGACGGACGACCACCGTCGCCCGCTTCGGCCCCCTCCGCCGGTGGCGCGGCGTTGACCGCTTTGAGCGACAGGCGGATCTTGTGATTGTCCTCGTCCACGTCCAGCACGCGGAACTGGTGCTTCTGCCCGTTACTCACCACGTCCGTCACCGCCCCGACGCGCTTGTCCGACAGCTCGGAGATGTGCACCAGCCCCTCGACGCCCGGCTCGAGCTGCACGAACGCGCCGAAGTCCGTCGTCGACAGCACCGTGCCCTCGACCAGGCTGTGCTTGGCGTACTTGTGCTCCGCGCCGACCCACGGGTCGCCCGAGGTCTGCCGCACCGACAGCGACACCCGGTGATTGGGGATGTCCACGCTCAGCACCGCCACGCGGATGACGTCGCCCTCCTTGACCGCCTGATCGGCCCGGCTGATCCGTGTCCAGCTCAGCTCGCTCAGGGGGGCCAAGCCCTCAACGCCCGTCTCGACCTCGATGAACGCCCCGAACGGCGCCAGCCGCATCACGCGCCCCGAGATCTGGTCGCCCGGCTTGATCCGCTCGCCCAGCGTCGCCCACGGGTCCGGCTGGGCCTGCTTGAGCCCCAGGCTGATCCGCTGCTTTTCTTCGTCGAGCTTGAGGACCTTGACCTGCACCTTCTGCCCGGCCGACACGACCGACTCGGGCTTGTCCACCCGGCTGTAGGCCATGTCGCTGACATGGACCAATCCCTCGACGCCGCCGATGTCCACGAACGCCCCGAACTCGGCGATCCGCGTCACCACGCCCTCGAGGATGGCCCCGGCCTCGATCGTCTCCCACAGCTTCTTGCGCATCGACTCGCGGCGCTTTTCCATGAGCGCCCGGCGGCTGAGCACCACGCTCTTGCCCCGCCGGTCCACGTCCTGCACGATCGCCTCAAGCTTCTGGCCCACCAGCGCCTGCAGGTCGTCCACATGGTGCAGGTCCACCTGGCTGGCGGGCATGAAGGCGCGGATCCCCCCGGTGACTTCCAATTCTAATCCGCCCTTGTTCGTCCCCGTCACTCGGGCCTCGACCGTCA
Organism: Phycisphaeraceae bacterium; assembly: GCA_020850375.1. Next base: position 19,111 of record JADZET010000141.1, read on the forward strand.
GCCCCTTCTGGATCTGCTCCCACGTCGCCCGCGCCGCCGCACCCTCGCGGGACAGCACGACCAATCCGTCGGAGTCGTCATACCGCTGGACCACGAAGTCCATGATGCTCCCGACGCGCGGCGGGCGCTCGAACTGCGTCAGCGGCACCACCCCTTGGTTCTTGCCCGGCATGCCCGCCAGGTCAACGAACACGTCGTCGCCCGAGATGGCGGTGATCCGCCCACGCTTGAGCTGGCCGACCACCCCGGCACCCCCGCCCCCGGAAGCGTCGCCGCCCTTGCCCGGTTCGTCCTGGCCCTCGGCCTCGCCCGCCTCGCGCTGCCCGCCGTCCGGTTCGGACTGGGCCATCAGCGATTCAAGGCTCTGACCGCCGAGCGCCTCGTTGATCTCCCGGTCGAGTTCCGCGTCAATGTCGGAGCGGACCGGCTCCCCTGCTGGATTGGGTGATTGCGTCATGACGTACGTGCTTCCTAACGTGTTCCGGCGAAACCAATACCGTCCAGATTACCCGCTGCCAGCCGCCGGGCAAGTGCCATGGGGCCTTTTGACGCGCTTGCCCAGCCGTCCAGGACGTTTATGCTGCCTGTCCGGAACGTTTATCCATGAGGAACCCGTTCATGACCAGCACGCTCGACGCACGCTCCCTCACCGCCGCCCTGGACCGCACCGGTGACCTGGTCCGTCTCCTCCCGCAGATCGTCGGCCGGTTCTACGGCGACGGCAATCGCCTCGGCCAACGCCCCGCCGACGCACCCCGCCCCGCCTACTACCAGCCCGAGCGCTGGATCGGCTCGGCCACCCCCGCGTCCAATCCCCCCTCCATCCCTTCCGGGGGCATCAGCGCCTGTGCCGACCTGGCCCACCAGCACCAGCCCATCGCCCTGCGCGACCTGGTGGCCGTGCCCGAGATCGGCCCACGCCTGCTGGGCGAGAAGCGCTTCACCCAGCATCGCGGCGAGTTCCGCGTCCTGATCAAGCTCCTCGACGCCGTCTGCCCCATCCCGTTCCACATCCACGCCGACGACCGCTTCGTCAGCCAGAACCCCGACGTCTACCCCAACGAGCGCTTCGGCAAGGACGAGGCCTATCACTTCCTCGACGCCCCCAAGGGCGACTGCCCCTACACCCACCTGGGCCTCTACCCCGGAGTGACAGCCAGGGACATCGTCACCGCCATGCGGCGCAGCACCGACCACGTCATCGAGCTCTCCCCCGGCGCTTACCAGAACTTCGGCCAGGGCTTCGTCGCCCGGGCCGGCCTGCTGCACCGCCCCGGCACTGCGCTCACCCTCGAGATCCAACAGCCCTCGGACGTCTACACCTTTTTCCAGACCGATTTCGGCGGCCAGCCCCTCGACCCCGCCATCCTTCACCCAGGCTTCAAGACCCTCGAGGAGGCGGCCGAGCGGGTCATCAACTGGTCCGACAACCTCACCCCCGGCCTGCTCGAGGCCTCGCGCCTCACGCCCACCCTGATTGCCTCCGGAAGCTCGATTACCGCGTCGCCGTCGGGTGCAGCCGTGGAGTGGATCTCCCCCCCGACAGCCTCGACCAAGTTCAGCGGCCTGCGCATCACCGTCCAGACCGCCACGACGATCCGCTGGCCCGAGCCGGCCGTCCTGTTCGTCTGGAAGGGGCAAGGCACGCTTAACGGCTCGCCCATCGAGGGCGGCGGCGGCAAGGCCACCGACAGCGACGAGTTTTTCGTCGGCCAGCAGGCCGGCCAGCGCGGGCTGGAGATCAAGAACACCGGCCAGCAGCCGCTGATCGTCTTCGCCTTGTTCGCCCAGGAAGTTTGACTTGTAGGGCACGCATCCTGCGTGCCAATGGCCTTACCGAAAGATCTGGATGCGGCACGCAGGATGCGTGCCCTACGCCGACGGCAGACGGAAGATCCGCTCGGCATTGGCGTCGACGGCCGCGATGAACTTCGCCTCATCCATGCCGCGCAGCTCGGCCAGGAACTTGGCCACGAACGGCACGTAGCACGGCTCATTCGGCCGAACCTTGCGGTGCGGCTCGGGCGTCAGGTAGGGCGAGTCCGTCTCGCACAGCATCCGATCCAGCGGCACGATCTTCGCCGCCTCGGCCACTTCCGGGGCGTTCTTGAACGTCACGATTCCTGTGAACCCGATCGCCGCCCCGAAGGCCAGGATCGCCTCCGCCTCCGCGGGCGTGCCCGTGAAGCAGTGGAAAACGAACCGCTCCCCTGGAAGATTTGAAGCCCGCAGCACGCCAAGGATCTCCTCCGTCGCCTTGCGGTTGTGGATCACGATCGGCAGTGAGGGGAACTCCCCCGCCAGGGCAAGCTGCCAGTCCAGCGCCCGCCGCTGGATCTCGATCGGAGGCTCAGCGTAGTGCTTGTCTAAACCCATCTCGCCCAGGGCGACGATCTTTCCCTGCCCCGCCAGCTCACGCACGCACGCCTCGACCGCCGCCCGGTCCGGCGACTCGTCCGCGTGCAGCGGATGCATCCCCGCCGTGGCGTACACGTGCGGATACTTCCCCGCCAGCTCCGCCGCCAGCCGGGCATCCTGCGGCGAGGTGCCCACGCTGATCATCCGGTCCACGCCCATCCCCGCGGCGCGCCTCAGCACCGCGTCGAGCTGGTCGAGCAGGGGCTCATACGTCAGATGGCAGTGCGTGTCGATCATGGGGGG
>JADZET010000142.1 GCA_020850375.1 Phycisphaeraceae bacterium
AGAAACCTGCGCATCGATAAAAAACTTCTTGTATCGGGCATGCTTCGGGGTAGACTGATCGGTGGATCCGACAAGGTTTTTACGCATGGTTCTGTCAGCGGCTCCCCGCGTCGCCCGGCCTGGTTAAGTGGTTGATCTTGCGGCCGTGTCGGGATCGCTCATGGGCCCCCGGCTCCGCATTCATGGTCGGGCCGGCCGCAACACGTCGGTTGAGAAGGAGATCGTCATGCCATCGTCACTCGTACGCGTTCCGTGGGTTCTGCCCTTGCTGTTCACGGCCACGCCGGCCCTCGCGGCTCTCTCGGGCAACCTCGTGGGCGGGGGAGACTTCGAAGACACGTCTTATCTGGTCAATGAGCTGACGCCCGACGGGATCCCGCCGCATCGGTTCAGTCAGACGTACGACATGGGCAAATGGATCGCCCACTGGGGACCGCCGAACAACCCCGGCGGCCTGGGCGGCTTCTCGACCTACAACGATCCACGTGACCTAAACGAGACCGGCAGCCACAGCAAGACCACCGGCAACATTGGCGACTTTAACCGGTCGGTCGATCCGACCGATGTCTCGGGCCAGAACCACGTCATGGAGGCGACGATGTTCCGTCCGAGCATGACGCAGTGGATCGCGGCGCCGGCCAACCAGGTGCCGGGGAGCATCCACTTCAGCTTCGACTTCTATATGCACGACGGCTACAGCTACGACTCGTGGGGGCAGATCTGTGTCTTTGGTATGAATGATCTGCCGCCGGACAATGTGAGTTTCTTCCGGGACGCGGAGCTCGGCACACCCGGGGCCACCTACTCGGTCTACGACCCGGCATTCGACCCGGCCAATGGACAGATCGTGTACCAGGTCAACTTCGGCGAGTGGATCGAGGGGTCGACCGACGGGAGTGATGCGCCCTACGAGTTCTTCGACGTATGGCATCACTACGACACGGACACTTACCTTGAGGACGCCCAGGGCGCGCCCATCGAGCCCGACGGCACGCCGAACTACCAGTACTGGGCCAGCCGGCAGATCAGCCGGTCGATCGACCAGACCTATCCGTACTACGTCGTGGCGGTCTACCCCGTGGTCTATGACGAATTTGATTTCTTCTGGGGGCTTGGGCCGGCGATCACGCCCGAGCCGGTGTTCCTCTTCGACAACTTCGACCTGCGCGTCTCGGCCGTGCTGCCGGGCGACTTTAACCTCGATGGGTTGGTTAACGTGCAGGACATCAACCCGTTCGTGGCGGCCCTGGGCGGTGCGGCCGGCTACAAGGCCTACCTGGCCACCCGGATGGCCGCGGAGGGCATCACGGCCGGCGTGGATGAAGTTTACGCGCTGGTCGACCCTGACGGGAGCGGCTGGGTCGACGTGCAGGACATCAACCCGTTCGTGGCGTTGCTGACGGCCAACGACGTGGACGCCGGCAGCCTGATCATCCCCGAGCCAGCGGGCCTTTCGCTGATGGCGCTGGGTGGTCTGGTGGTGCTGGGGCGGCGTCGATGAGCGAGCGGGGTGGTCGGGCGGCGGCGGGCGCGGCGATCAGTCGGCGTGGACGAAGACGGGGGTGCGTGCGGCGGCGACCTCGTCGAGGCGGCAGGCCGAGGCGGGGGCGGGATTGAAACGGGTCGATCTGGCGATGCCGAGCTTGCCACGGGGGCCGTGGCGATGTTGGGCGAAGAGACCGGATGACAGCGGCGGAACTCGCCAGGCGAGACCGGTGTCGAAACGCGATCGCATTTCACCCAACACAGTCTGAAGGTGGATTGTCCCGTCGATTGATTCCGAGATGGTTGTATTGCGAGCATCGGACTGGAAGGAAAACACCATCTTTCTCACGCTCTCCACTTGTTCGGAACGAACGGCTGGGATAAGACCATAGGTGGGAACACGAGCAGGATCCATCCTGTTGACCTCGTGCACACGGGCTTCTTAGCCCATCAGGCCCGACAGCAACGGAGGTCTTGGTTGGTGCAGGGGATCAACGATTGTCTCGTGCATGGACGCGTCGGGGAACGCGAGTGGCTTTTCACAACTCTTACCGGAGATTTTGGACATGTCGCATTCTGGACTCGTGATTCGGGCGTTGATGGTCAGCGCGGTTGCGGTTTCGGTGGCGTGTGCGGCCGAGGCGGCTCTCTCGGCCAACCTGGTTCAGGGCGGGGATTTTGAGACGTCGACCTATCTCAAGACCGCCGCCACACCGGATGGGATCCCGGTCCACCGGTTCAGCCAGCAGTACGACATGGGGATGTGGCTGGCCAAGTGGGGCCCGCCGTCGCAGGGCGGGCTGGCGGGGTTCTCGCAGTACGACGATCCACGCGATCTGAACGAGACCGGCGGCGACACGCAGTCCACCGGGGACCTGGGCACGGTCAACCGTTCGGTCGATCCGCTGAACCCCGGCAACCACATCCTCGAGCCGGTGCTGTTTCGGCCGCGGTGGGGGCAGTGGGTCGAGGCCCCGGCCGGCCACGTGCCGGGCCCGATGTCGTTCAGCTTCGACATGCTGGTCAAGGAATGGGACGCGATCAACATGAACAACGGGCGGGTGTGGGTCTACGGGTCCAACTCGCTGCCGACCAACGACGAGTCCTACTGCGAGGACGTCAGCGGGGCGCTGGTTCCCACCGGCGTCGACATGCTGGTGCAGTTCCGCTACAGCCAGGGACGCGGGCTGAGCAACCCCGGCTATCTGGACGTCTGGCAGCACGTCTCGACGGATTCGCCGAGCACGCTGCTGTGGGGCGACCTGAACAATCCCGCCAACACCAATGTGCTGACGACCGAGCTGACGCAGACTTACGCTTACTACGCGGTGATCGTCTATTCGGTGGTCTATCCCGAGGAGCACCCTTATTTCTGGCTCTACGACAACAAGATCACCGATACCTTCGCCCAGGGCTTTGACAACTTCGACTTGCGTGTCTCGGTCGATGACGGCCCGGATTATTCGCAGTATCTGTGCGACTTCAACCTCGACGGCCTGGTCAACGTCCAGGACATCAACCCCTTCGTCAAGGCCCTGACCGACCAGGCCGGCTACACCACCGACCTGCTGGGCTACATGGCCGCCAATTCCATCCCGGCTGGGGACTTCGACCCGGTGCTGATGGCCATCGACCCGACGCAGGACGGCTCGGTCAGCCCCTGGCCCATCAACGTCCAGGACATCAACCCCTTCGTCGCCGCCCTGACGGGCGCGGGCGTTGACACGGCCAACCTCACCGTCATCCCCGAGCCGGCCTCGCTGGGGCTGCTGACGCTCGGCGGTCTGGCCCTGTTGCGGCGGCGGTAAACGAAAGCTTGGTCCGACAAGATGACGCAAGGGCTGACCTGGAGGCAGGTCAGCCCTTGTTCTTGTGACGAAGCGAGGAGCGATTATCCGGCGTGAACGAGGACGGGGGTGCGGGCAGCGGCGACCTCGTCGAGGCGTCGGACCGGGGCGCCGTGCGGGGCGGCCTTGACCAGCTCGGGATTCGAAGCGGCCTCGTCGGCGATCTTGAGCATGACGTCGACGAAGCGGTCGAGCGTCTGGAGGCTCTCGGTCTCGGTGGGCTCGACCATCAGGCAGTTGTGGACGGGCCAGTGCATGGTCGGGGGGTGAACGCCGTGGTCGATCATGCGTTTGGCCACGTCGATGAGGGTCACGCCGGTCGAGAGCAGCGTCTTGGGGACGGTGACGAATTCGTGGGCGCAGAACTTCCTGGCGGCCGGGTCGAAGTAAGGCATCTCGAAGCGGTCTCGCAGCCGGGCGGCGAGGTAGTTGGCGCTGAGCACGGCCGACTGAGCCAGGTCGCGCAGGCCGGCGGGGCCGCAGGCGGCGATGTAGGCCCAGCAGCGGACCAGGACGGTGAACTGGCCGAAGAAGCTCCGCACCTTGCCGATGGAGCCGGGGCGGTCGTGGTCGAGGTAGTAGCTGCCGTCGGCGTGCTTCTGGACCTGGGGGACGGGCAGGTACGGGGCGAGGAACTTGCGGACGGCGATGGGGCCGGCGCCGGGGCCGCCGCAGCCGTGAGGGGTGGAGAAGGTCTTGTGGGTGTTGAAGTGCATCACGTCGACGCCGAAGTCGCCGGGTCGTGAGACGCCGACGATGGCGTTCATGTTGGCGCCGTCGAGGTAGAGCAGGGCGCCGGCGTCGTGGAGGATCTTGGCGATCTCGGTGATGGTGCCGTCGAACAGGCCCGCGGTGTTGGGGTTGGTGATCATCATCGCGGCGGTCTCGCCGTCGACCATCTTCTTCAGGGCGTCGAGGTCGACCATGCCGTCCTTGGACGGGACGGTGACGACGTTGGCCCCGCACATGGCGCAGGAGGCGGGGTTGGTGCCGTGGGCGGTGTCGGGGGCGAGGACCTTCTTGCGGTGCGGGGCGTGGCCGCCCTTGGGGTCCTGGAAGTAGGCGCGGATGACCTTCAGCGCGGTGTACTCGCCGTGGGCGCCGGCGCAGGGCTGGAGCGAGACCTCGTCGAGACCGGCGATCTCGGCGAGCCAGAGGCGTAGCTCGTGGAGCAGTTGCAGGGCGCCCTGGATGTCGGCGTCGTCCTGCTTGGGGTGCAGGCCGGCGAAGCCGGGCATGGCGGCGGCGGCCTCGTTGATCGGCGGGTTGAACTTCATCGTGCACGAGCCGAGGGGGTAGAAGTTGGCGTCGA
>JADZET010000143.1 GCA_020850375.1 Phycisphaeraceae bacterium
ATCTGCTCTTCCGTGAATCGGGACCGCTTCATCGGGTTCTCCTTCCCAGCCCAAAGCCGGGTTCAACAGGCCCGAATCTAGCAGCCTCCTCTCATTTTGATTGGATCAGAATTCGGGGAGCAGACCAAAGTCGCCGTCGTCGAAGGGGGGGATGGCGCGCAGGAGGTAGTAGCGGACAGGGTCGGGGCCGAAGCGGGCGATGACGGAGAAGGGGTCGACGGCGTTGCCGAGGGACTTGCTGATCTTGCGTCCCTCGGCGGTGACGAAGCCGTGGACGAGGATTTGATCGGGGGGGCACAGGCCGGCGGAGCGGAGGAGGGCGGGCCAGTAGATGGCGTGGAACTTCCAGACATTCTTGCCGATGACGTGGATCTTGTGGACGTCGGGGTTCCACCAGTCGGACCAGGAGTCGTCGGAGCCGTAGCCCAGGGCGGAGAGGTAATTGATCAGGGCGTCGACCCAGACGTAGATGGTCTGCGTGGGGTCGTTGGGGATAGGTGTGCCCCAGCCTCGGGTGCGGGCGGCGGGGCGCGAGACGCTGAAGTCGGTCAGGCCGGCGCGGATGAAGGCGAGGACTTCGTTGCGACGGGCGGCGGGGGTGATGGCGGGGAGGTTGAGCGCGAGGGTTTCTTCGAGGAAGGATTGGTGGCGGGAGAGATTGAAGAAGAGGTTGCGTTCGGCAATCTCGGTGGGGGTGGTGAGGTGGTCGGGGCACTTGCCGTCGGCGAGGTCGCGGGGGAGGTAGAAGTCTTCGCAGCCGGTGCAGTAGAGGCCGTGGTAGTCGCGGGCGATCAGGTCGGCGGGGTCGAGGGCGTTCCAGAAGGCGGCGACGCCGCGGCGGTGGCGCGGCTCGGTGGTGCGGATGAAGTCGTCGGCGGAGATGTGCAGGGCGTCGACGAGGTCGCGGAATTTCTGGGCGTTGCGGTCGACGAGGTCCTGGGTGGGGAGGCCGAGCTGCTGGGCGGCGAGGACGTTCTTGAGGGCGTTCTCGTCGGTGCCGGTCTGGAAGCGGACGGACTGGCCGCGCAGGCGGCGGTGGCGGGCCAGGACGTCGGCCTGGACGAGCTCGAGGGCGAAGCCGACGTGGGGCTCGGCGTTGACGTAGGGGATGGAGGTGGTGATGTAGCAGCGGGGGGGCATGGGTGGGCTCCAGGGTTGGATGCTTCCGGGGGGAGGGAATGGGACATAAAAAAACCCCGAGTCGAGGGACTTGGGGCCTGGTGGCGACCGAGTTTGGGGTGTGCTTCAGGTGCGGTGCATCACGCCCGAGCCGGGGGCGGCCCAGGCCCGGGGCATCATCATGCGCTGCGCCGTAGCGGAGGAGACGGGATGGAGGGGGGGCGTGTTCATGGGTGTCAGGCGGAGGAGTTTATCGGCGGACTGGGGGGGAGGCAATAGGCGGGGGGAGTGGGAGGGATTCAAAAAGGCAACCCAGGCATGCCATGCCTGGGCTTAGGACAGGGGTGGTGGCGATGATTCAGGCGGGTTGAGGAGAAGGGGCGGGGGTGGTGGAGGCGGCGAGGGCGCGCATGCGGTTGAGGGCGAGCAGGGCGTCGTGTTTTACTTCCGGGGGGACGGTGATTTGGTTGACGATTCGGCCGGCGACGAGCTCGTCCATGACCCAGAGGAGGTGGGGCATGTCGATGCGGTACATGGTGGTGCAGAGGCACTGACAGTCCGAGAGGATGCGGACGTGGACGTGGCGCGCGGCGGCTTGTTGGGCGAGGCGGTTGACGAGGTGGACCTCGGTGCCGACGGCCCATTTACTTCCCGGGGGGGCTTTTTCGATGGCTTGGATGATGCCCTCGGTGGAGGCGGCGAGGTCGGCTTTCTGGACGACGGGGTGCTCGCACTCTGGGTGGACGATGACGGTGACGTCGGGCCAGAGGGCGCGGACCTGGTCGACGTGCTCGGGGCGGAAGAGTTTGTGGACGGAGCAGTGGACCTTCCAGAGGATGAAGGTGGCGCGGGCGAGGTCGTCGGGGGTCAGGCCGCCGGGGTGGTCGGTGGTGGATTTGGGGTCCCAGAGGGCGGTGGCGGTGGTGACGTCGTAGCCGAGGCTGGCGGCGGTGTTGCGGCCGAGGTGCTGGTCGGGGAGGAAGAGGATCTTGATTTGTTCGTTGGGGCGGCGGGGTTGGGTTCCGCCGGCGAGGGCCCACTTGAGGACGGTGGCGCAGTTGCTGCTGGTGCAGACGGCGCCGCCGTTTCGGCCGCAGAAGGCCTTGATGGCGGCGGAGGAGTTCATGTAGCAGATGGGGATGAGGCGGGTGGCCCCGGCCCCGGAAGGGCCCCGGGGAGCGGGGGAAATGTGTAGTGTCCCCTTTTTCTCCGAAATGTGTAGTGTCCCCTTTATGGCGTCCCAGGCGAGGGTGACGTCTTCGTCGTCGGCCATGTCGGCCATGGAGCAGCCGGCGCCGAGGTCGGGGAGGATGACGGCGACGCCGTCGGGGGCGAGGATGTCGGCGCTCTCGGCCATGAAGTGGACGCCGGCGAAGATGACATACCTGGCGCCGGTCTCTCGGACGCGTTCGGCGGCGAGCTGGCTGAGCTTGAAGGAGTCGCCGGTGAAGTCGGCGAAACGGATGACGTCGTCCTGCTGGTAGTGGTGGCCGAGGATGACGAGGTCTTTGCCGAGCTGGGCCTTGCGCGCGGTGATGGCGGCGATGAGGTCGGGGTCGCTCATCCGGGTGTAGCGCGGGGGCAGGGGGGATTGCCAGAGCATGGGAGTGAGGAATTATAGGGGGAAAGGGGGGAGGGGGAAGGGTGGATCCATTCAAGGCAACCCAGGCATGCCATGCCTGGGCTTAGGAGGGGGCGGAGGGGGTTATCGATTTGTCGGGGTTAACTTCCGGGGGCGGGGGAGGGGGTTAGGGGGCGTCGGCGACGAGGACGCGGGGGAGGGCTTCGTGGTCGGCGAGGATGCGGGGGTTTTGGAGTCGCTGGGCGGTGTTGGCGAGGTCGAGGACGGCTTGTTTGCGGGAGGCGGGGATCTCGAGGACGAGTTGGGCGGGGGCGTCGAGGTATTCGTGGGCGTTGGCGATGAGGGGTCGGAGGAAGGTCAGGCCGTCGGGGCTGGCGCGCAGGGCGGAGGTGGGCTCGAAGTGTTTGACGTTGGGGGCGACGGCGTCCCATTCGTCGTCGGGGATGTAGGGGGGGTTGCTGACGAGGTAGCGCAGGCGGCGCTTCTGGTCGGAGAGGGGGTCGAGGAGGTTGCCCTGACGGAACTCGATGCGGTCGGCGACGCCGTGCGCTTGGGCGTTGCGGCGGGCGAGGTCGAGGGCGTCGGGGCTGAGGTCGGTGGCGATGACGCGGCTGGCGGGGATGTGCTTGGCCAGGGCGACGGCGATGGCGCCCGAGCCGGTGCCGACGTCGGCGATCAGGGGGGCGTGGAAGCCGGGGGTTCGGCGGGCGTGCTGGATGACGTGCTCGACGAGGGCCTCGGTGCTGGGGCGTGGGATGAGGACGGCGGGTGAGACTTCGAGCATCAGGGAGAAGAAGGGGGCGCGGCTGATGAGGTAGTCGACGGGCTCCTGGCGGACGGCGCGTTCGACGAGCTCGCGATAGGCGGCGCGTTCGAGGTCGGAGGTGGGGCGGTCGAGGTCGGCGTAGAGGCGGATGCGCTCGACCTCGAGGACGTGGGCGAGCAGGAGCTCGGCGGAGAGGCGGGGGGAGTCGACGTTCTTCTTGGTGAAATAGTCGGCGGTCCAGGCGAGGAGGCGGCGGGTGGTCCAGGGGGGTGAGGCGTGGGGGGAGGGCATGGGGTGGAATTGTAGGGGATGGGGCGTGTTTTTTTCAGAGACCCAGGCATGCCATGCCTGGGCTTAGGTCGGGGGACATGGGTGGGTTAGAAGTAGGTTTTTGATAGCATTGAGGGGATGCACGTGGCGCTGCTGACGAATACGGCGTGGCTGGATGAGGAGCTGCGGATGTTCCGGCATCTGGGGGTGGGGCTGATCGATGAGCAGGTTCGGGTGGCGCAGGTGGTGCCGGACTTGTTGGGGGAGCATGAGATCAACAAGTTCGGGGACGTGGTGACGTGGCGGGACTCGCGTTGGCCGTTCCTGCGGCGGCGGAGGCTGCTGCGGGTGGCGGATGAGCTGGAAAAGTTGGGGGTGGACCTGGTGCATGCGCTCGATGGTCGGCTGTGGCGTGCGGCGGCGGAGCTGTCGCTGGAGCTGGACGTGCCGGCGGTGCTGCAGGCGTTCAGCGTGCTGGACCTGAAGGAGGTGGAGCATCTGAGGCGTCGGCACATGCTCGGGCGGGTGGGTTTCGCGGCGACGACCGAGCCGTTGCGGAAGGCGATCGCGGAGCGTCTGACGGCGGAGGTTCCGGTGCGGACGGCGCCGCTGGGGGTTTACGTGGGGGAGGCGCCCGCGGAAGCGCCCGCGTCTGCGGGGGGTGCGCAGGTCGAGGGGACGAAGGGGGATCTTTGCGCGATCGTCAGCGGGACGGGGGAGATGGATGAGGATTACGCGGCGCTGCTGCGGGCGATGGCGGAGGTGGTTCGGCAGCACCCGGGGGTGCAGTTTTTCTTCGACGGTCAGCGGTCGGATCAGCATGGGTTGTGGCAGGCGGTGCGGCAGCATCGGCTGTTGGAGAACGTGAGCCTGGTGCCGCGGCGATTGGGGCATCGGGAGATGCTGCTGCGGGGGGATGTGTTGATTCAGCCGCAGGCGTTGGGGAAGGCGAGGAGCCTGACGCTGGCGGCGATGGGGCAGGCACTGCCGGTGATCGCGAAGGCGGACCCGTGGGTGGATTACCTGGTGGAGGGTCAGACGGCGTGGCTGGTGGGTGAGGCGGCGGCGCCGGTGTGGCTGGAGCGGATGCTGCGGGCGATTGAGAGGCCGGGGGAGGCTCGGGAGTTGGGAGCGAAGGCGCGGCGGTGGGTGGCGGAGCGGCACACGCCGTCGAGGCAGGTGGCGGCGACGCTGACGCTGTACCGGCAGATGACGGGGGAGTCGTTGGCGTTCACCCCCGGAAGTTGAGAAGGGTTCTTAGGGGATCATGTTCCTCGCACCATTGTTTGTGGAGTGCGGTAGCAATGTCGATGTGGGTTGCCAGGACGGTGGCGGAGTTGCGGGAATTGCGGAGTCAGCTTCCGGGGGCGGGGGCGGGGGCGCTTCCGGGGGGGGTGGGGTTTGTGCCGACGATGGGGGCGCTGCATGAGGGGCATCTGTCGCTGATGCGGATGGCGCGTCGGTGGGCGGATCGGGTGGTGGTGAGCATCTTCGTGAACCCGACGCAGTTCGGGGCGCATGAGGATTTGAGCCGGTACCCGCGGCCGCTGGAGAGGGACCTGGAGCTTTGCCGGTCGGCGGGGGTGGATGGGGTGTTCACGCCGGAAGTCGAGGAGATGTATCCGCCCGGCGAGGTGGGGGTGGAGCTGGCGATCCCGGGGCTGACGGATGTGCTCGAGGGGGCGTTTCGGCCGGGGCACTTCGGGGGGGTGATGCGGGTGGTGGCGAAGCTGGTGAATATGGTTGAGCCTGACGTGGCGGTGTGGGGGCGGAAGGACTATCAGCAGTGCGTGGTGGTGGACGCGATGATGCGCGATCTGGCGATGCCGGTTCGGAATGTGGTGCTGCCGACGGTGCGTGAGGCGGACGGGTTGGCGATGTCGAGCAGGAATGCGTACCTGTCGGCGGAGGAGCGTCCTCGGGCGACGGCGCTGTTCAAGGCGCTCCATGAGGCGAAGGGGATGGTCGAGCAAGCGGGGGAGACGGACCCCGAGGTGGTGGAGGGGGCGATGAGGCGGACGATCGAGGCGCACAAGTTGACGGTGGACTACGCGGTGGTGCGTCATCCGCGGACGCTGGGTGAGTTGGATTGTCTGGAGCCGAGGCTGACGGGGGGGGGGGTGGGATTGGTGGCGGCGCGGTTGGGGGGCGTGAGGTTGATTGACAATGTGATGATGGGGGAGGAAGAGGAAAGTCGTTGAGCAGTTGAGCAGGGGAACAGGAGAGCTGCCTGCGTCAGCGCAGGCGGTTATCGACGCGGTTGTCGATGCGGGCGTCGATGCGTCCCTGGGGGTCGGTGGGGGTGATGCGATTGGGGTTCTGGTTGGGCCAGTCGGGGGAGTGGAAGAGGGAGGCCTCGGCGTCGCGGTCGGAGGTCTTTCGGCGGTCGATCAGGGCGTCGAACTCGAAGGCGGGCGGCCGGTCGGGGAGGGGGATGGCGGCGGGGGGCAAGGCCGTGAGGGGGTCGAGGGGGGAGAGGTCGAAGTAGGAGTTTGGTCCGGGGATTTCGCGGTATTCGCCGTCTTTTCGGGGCTGGTGGTTGAGGAAGAGGTTGTCGTCGGAATCTCGGACGAGGTAGTCGATGCGGTCGACGCGTAGTCGGTAGCCCTGGGCGACGCGGTAGTAGACGAAGTCGGATTGGCCGTCGAGCTGGTGGAGGCTGGTGGGCGGGGCGTTGGCGGGGGGGGCTTGGTCGGCGGGGAGGAGGAAGAGTGCGGAGGCTTGGCCGAGGGGGGACAGTCCGGCCTCGAGGCGGCGTAGGCTGGTGGAGAGGGGATCGACGTCGGCGACGCCCTGGTCGACGGGGGTGGGGGAGGTCAGGGGTTCGGCGTGGGCGCGTGGGGCAAACAGCAGGAGGGCTGCGAGCAGTGCCCGCGATGGAAGTTCAAGGCGCATGGGTAACCCCCCAGGTCGCGGTCAGGTCGGTCGGAGGTCATTCGTCGATCTTGACCTCGGTGGCGCCCTTGAAATTGGCGGGGTACTCGGGTGCGGGACGGAGCTTGAGGTCGATGACGACGGGCGTGCCGGGGAGGACGACGCGGCCCTGCTGGTGGTCCTTGCGGAGCGGGCCGGTGAGCTCCCACTGCATGGAGTTGGCGGGTGCGGGGGTCTGCTTGAGCATCTCCATGTCGTGTCGGCTGTTGAGATTGATGTAGAGGGTGTGTTTGACGGGGATGTCCATGGACCAGTAGACGTGGTCGGTGTAGGGGTCGCGGATGACGATGGTCTTGGGAGAGTCGATGGTGCTGGTGTAGCGGTGACGGTCGAGGCTCGAGGCACAGGCGGGGAGCAGCAGCACCAGGGCCAGGAGGGCGAGGGTCAGGGGTTTGAAGCGCCGGCAGGTCTGAGGCATGGGAGGGCATCCTTTGGGTGAGCCGTGGTGGCTGAACGACGATACCATAACCATCTGTAGTTTAACGGGGCAGGGCATGAACGGACAATCCCCCCAGCAGGAAGCGTCGTCATCGGCAACGGCTGGGCAAGGGCCTGGCGAGGGGTCCGTAGAGGGTATATCGGTCGATCGGCGGGGATTTTTTCGGCGGATTCTGCTGCGGGGGATGGAGCAGGCGGCGGCTGGGGCGTCGCGGGTGGCGCAGGAGGCTCAGAAGGCTTTTGAGCGGGGGGAGGCGGGGGTTCCGGGGGGTCCGGGGGTGGGGAAGGTCGAGCCGCCGGCGTGGACGGTGGGGCGGGGGGAGCGGGGGGGGTAGGGGAGCGTCAGTTCAAAAAAGAAAAAAACCCAGGCATGCCATGCCTGGGCTTAGGTGGGTGCGTGTTGGGTTGATTTCTAGATCACCGGGGTCACCTTCCGGGGGCTTCTGGACTTCCGGGGGGGGGTTAGCGTTCCTGTCGGAACTCGCTGGGGCTGACGCCGATGACGCGGTGGAAGGTGCTGGTGAAGTGTCCGTGGGAGGCGAAGCCGGTGTGTGCGGCGATGGCGCCGATCTGCTCCTTGCCGGAGCGGAGGAGCCACTTGGCGACCTGGAGCTGTTTTTTCTGGAGGTAGTGCTTGGGGCTGATGCCGGTTTGTCGTGAGAAGAGTCGGTGGAAGTGGAAGGGGCTCATGTGGATCTGTCGGGCGAGTTGGGTGAGGCTTGGGGAGTCGGGGTAGTTTTCGTGGAGGTAGGCGATGGCCTTGGCGATGCGTTCGTCGTTGACGACGCCGATGATGGGCAGTTCATCGTCCTTGATGGTTCGGAGCTCGATGTAGGTGTGGACGCCCTCGGACTTGTCGAGTGACTTGGAGTGCTGGAAGCGTACCCAGGTGGGCCTGCCGGCGAGGACGAGAGCGAGGTCGCGTGAGGCGTGCTCGGGGAGGTCGGGGAAGCGTTGCTGGACGATGGCGCGGAAGTCGCGCATGAGGTCGTCGAGCATGGAGGGCTGGGTGAGGAAGGCGGCCTGGGTGTCGAGGTCGGCCAGGAGGAGTCGGTCGTCGTGACCGAGGAGGATTCGTCCGACGCCGGGCTCGTCGGCGCGATGGAAGCGAGCCTGCCATCGTCGGACGATGAGTGAGGCGATCTCGCACTCGGTGTCGGAAAAGGCGTTGCCCTTTCGGCCGAAGGCGGCCCACCACCAGAGTCGTTTGGTGCTGGACTCGGCGACCATGACGACGAGGGTCTGGGAGATTTTGCCTCTTCCGGCGGAGAGCAGGGGCTCGGAGGGCCCGCCGACGGCGACGCCGGCCTTGAGTGCGGTCTTGATCAGAGGGTGCTGATCGAAGCCGGAGTCCATGAGCTTTTCGAGCTCGGGGGCGGGCCAGCCGGCGACGGCGAGCATGCCGTCGATCTGGGGCTTGGGCACGCGGAGCATGCCCATGGCGACCGCCTCGACGGGCAGGAGCGTCTGGACTTCTTTGAGGACGTGTTCCGGCGGCGCGCCCCAAGGGCCGTCCGCCCCGACGGGTGGGATCTCGATCTGGTATTCCATGGTGGGCTCGCTCCCGTTCCCTGAGGGAAGTTGGAAGTTTGCCCCGGCTGTGAAAGTATTACATGGTGCTAGGCGTGGTGCAAATGGGCATCAAATTTTTCTTGACAACATGTGAAAAGCGAAGTATGGGGCGGGAACGAAAAAACATAGGCGGCTTTTGCTGGTTTCAGGTATTAACCTGAGGTGTGTGTGAGATGAAGAAGCCCAGGCATGCCATGCCTGGGCTTAGGAGGGGATGGCAGGTGGATATGGGGGGAAGGATTGTTCGAGTTGCCAGTCGAGTTGGCCATGGTGGCAGTGGATGTGTGCGGCGAAGAAGCCTCGGCGGTGGCGCCAGAAGAGGGGCCAGATGACTTGGCGGTCGGTGTCGGGGATGGGGAGTTTGTCGATGGCGGAGGGTTCGAACCATTCGAGGGCGCCCTCGGGGCAGTGGTGTTCGGGGGGGAGGGAGCGTGGGTCGAGGACCTCGTAGAGGAACATGAGCCAGTGGCACTGGTCCTCGTAGCCGGCCTCGGAGACGATGCCGGTCAGGTGCAGGTCGTTGGGGGTGAGGTGGAGGCTGACTTCCTCGCGGATTTCGCGGAGGGCGCAGGCGGTGGGGCTCTCGCCGAGGTGCTGTTCGAGCTTGCCGCCGATGGGGGAGTAGAGGTGGCGGTTGGGGGATTTTTGTCGGTGCAGGAGCAGGACGCGGCCGTCGTGGTCGAAGAGGTAGGCCAGGACGGCGATCTTGTAGGGGAGGGGGGCGGGGTGGGACATGGGGGGAGTGTAATAGAAAGAAACCCAGGCATGCCATGCCTGGGCTTAGGAGGGCGTGGGGGGAGGAGGCGAATGAGTTGTCGGGTTATTCGTCGGTGGGAGCGGGTTTGGGTGGGAAGGCGGGTGCGTCGGCGGGTTCGGTCCAGTCTTCGCACTGGGTGAGGTTGAGGGTGGAGGGGCAGGTCTTGCGGTAGCCGAGCTTTCGGAGGACTTCGAGGACCTCGCTCCAGGCGGGGTAGGGTCGGTGGTTGACGCGTTTGTAGGCGTCGACGGCCTGGATGAAGAGGAACTGCTCGCGGGTCATCTCGCCCTCTTCGGCGGCCTTGATGAAGTCGGAGCGTCGGCGTCCGGGGCCGCGTCGGCGTTCGAGGCCGGTGGCGTCGTGACGGCGATCGACGACCGTGTCGCGGCGGTCGTTGTCGGATTTTCGTCGTTCGGGTCCCGGGAAGGGGTTCTGCTCGGTCATGGCCTGCTCCCGACGAGGTCCCAAGCGAAGGACCTGGGGATCGGGAGGTCAGGCCCGTCCGTCAGGTCAGATCGTCCTCGTCGACGTCGTCGTCCTCGTCGTCGTCGAAGAGGTCGTCGTCGTCCTCGTCGTCGTCGTCGAAGAATTCGTCGTCGTCGAGTTCCTCGTCCTCGTCTTCATCGTCAAAAAAGTCGTCGTCCTCAAGCTCGCCCTCTTCTTCCTCGATCATGCGGGGGGCCCGTTCGGCGGCGGGGGCGAGGTCGGACCAGGGCGTGGCTGGGGCCAGGTCCAGGATTTCCTCGGATAGAAGCAGCATGTTCAAACCTCCCTGGTGTGAAGAAACCATCGTCGTCGCGGGGCCCGGTGGGGCGATCGCGTGCGGGTCGCCCGGGTGGGCCGATCGCCGCATGGCCGAGCGTGGCCCCGCCCAAACCGAGCGGCTACACTATCGCGGCCGAACGATTTGTCAACGCTTTTGGGCGTCGGAAGTTCGGATCGACGGGACGAGGGGCTGACCGGAGCGAGATGAGCGGGAATCAGGACGGTTTACGGGACGGTCATTGGCGGCCGGAGCTGGCGGCGGCGACGTGGCTGGTGCCTGGTGCGGGTCATTGGTTTCTGGGTCGTCGGGACAAAGCGGTGGTGCTCTTTTTAACGATCATGGGTCTGTGGGTTATCGGTCTGTGGATCGGTGGGGTGAGCGTGATCGATCGGAAGCAGGACGCGGAGGGGGCACGGGGGGGTGTGTCGCCGTGGTTCCTGGCGCAGGGGTTGGTGGGACCATCGTGGGGGGTGGACACCTGGCATCAGAGGCTCAAGGGGGAGAGCCGATCGCGGTTCGGGGGATCGCCGAGGCCGGACGATAAGCCTTGGCCGGTGTTCGAGCCGGCGGTGGGGCGGTCGGCGGAGATCGGGACGCTGTACACGGCGATGGCGGGGATGCTGAACCTGCTGGTGATGCTGGAGGTGGTGTGGGTGAGAGAGGAGCAAGTTGAGAAGAGCGAGGAGAGGGCGGGGCAGGGTGCGGGGATGGAGGGAGCGGGATGAGCGAGTCGGGCGTGATGCTGGTGCTGGGGTATCGGCCGTTCCTTGAGCCGGTGTCGGTGGATGGGTGGTGGCCGTTGCTGCTGCTGCCGGTGGTGTTGGCGATGGCGACGGCGTACAAGACGCTGCGGGTGGGGGGGCTGCGGTCGCTGGCGGGGGAGGTGGCGGCGCTGACGGGGCAGGTGGTGGGGCTGTTGGTGCTGATCGCGGTGGTGCTGTGGTGGCTGACGCGTTGAAGGATGAGTGAGCGATGAAGCAACTGCTGTCGAAACTGGCGGGGGGGGAGAGCCTGAGCGTCGATGAGGCGATCGAGGCGTTCGAGTTGGTGATGAGCGGGGGGGCGACGTCGGCGCAGATCGCGGCGCTGTTGTCGCTGATCCAGGCGCGTGGGGCGACGGGTGAGGAGATCGTGGGGGCGGCGCGGGTGATGCGTGCGAAGGTGTCGGGGGTGGAGGTTCCTGGGGGGTTGCGGGTGATCGACACGTGCGGGACGGGGGGGACGCACTCGAGGACGTTCAATGTTTCGACGGCGGCGGCGCTGGTGGCGGCGGCGGCGGGTCGGCCGCGCGGGGTGGCGGTGGCGAAGCATGGGAATCGGTCGGTGACGAGCAGGTCGGGGTCGTCGGAGGTGCTGGCGGCGTTGGGGGTGAACATTCAGGCGACGGGTGCGGTGCTGACGCGGTGCCTGGAGGAGGCGGGGATCTGCTTCTGCTTCGCGCCGCTGCACCACCCGGCGATGAAGCACGCGGCGCCGGTGCGTGGGGAGCTGGGGTTTCGGACGATCTTCAATCTGCTGGGGCCTTTGACGAATCCGGCGGGGGCGAGGCGTCAGGTGATGGGGGTGTACAGCGGGCAGTTGACGGGATTGTTGGCGGAGGTGCTGCGTGAGCTGGGGTCGGAGGAGGCGATGGTGGTGCACGGGACGCTGGCGGATGGGAGCGGATTGGGGGAGGTGGTGTCGTGCGGTCGGACGCGGATCGCGCACCTCAAGGACGGAGAGATCGTGACGGAGGAGCTGGACTCGTCGGAGCTGGGGCTGACGTCGGCGACGCCGGCGGCGTTGTCGGTGGAGAGTCCGGGTCAGAGCGCGGGGGTGATCCGCGGGGTGCTCGAGGGCAAGGGAGGTCCGGCGCGGGAGATGGTGTGCCTGAACGCGGCGGCGGCGCTGCGTGTGGCGGGTTTGGCGGAGGATTGGGCGGAGGGATTGACGATGGCGCAGGAGGCGATCGACTCGGGGGCGGGGATGGGGACGCTGCGGCGGCTGGTGGAGGTGAGCGGGGGGGGGAGGGAGTAGAGAGGAGGGGACCCAGGCATAGCAATGCCTGGGCTTGGAAGAAGAGGGCCCCGGTGTCGGTACAATTCGGGTCTGTTGAGCGAGCGTGAATACAGTTTGGCGATCGAGACGTCGGCGCGGCAGGGGTCGGTGAGCCTGGGCCGGGGGGATGTGCTGTTGGGAAGTCTGGGGCTGACGCAGGCGAGGCGTCACAACGTGGAGTTGATGCCGGCGGTCGATGCGATATTGCGGGAGCATGGGGCGCGGGCGAGCGATCTGGGAGAGGTGTATGTGTCGATCGGTCCGGGGTCGTTCACGGGGCTGCGGGTGGGGTTGGCGGCGGCGCAGATGATGAGGGTGACGCTGGGGGTGAAGCTGGCGGCGGTGCCGAGCGTGGAGGTGGTGGCGCAGAACGCCCCCGGAAGTTCAGAAAGGCCTTTGTTGGTGTGTCTGAATCTCAAGCGGGCGACGGTGTATGGGGGGTGGTTTGGGTGGGACGGAAAAGAAGGGTGGTGGAAGCCGGCGGGGGAGGCGCGGTTGGCGACGTTGGCGGAGCATCTGGCGGAGCGGGAAGGGGAGGTGATGTTGCTGGGGGATCCGCTTGCGGGGGCGGGGGGGGAGGTGTTGGAGGAGAGGGTCAGGGTGCTGAGCGCGGCGATGGCGCAGCCGCGGAGCGAGGCGGTGTGGCGGTTGGGTCGGAGGCGGGCGATGGGGGGGGCGTTTGTGGAGGCGGATGAGCTGTTGCCGTTGTATGTGCGTCCGCCGGAGGCGCAGGAGTTGTGGGATAGGAGGCACGGGGGAATGCCGAAAGACACCCAGGCATAGCAATGCCTGGGCTTGGCAGAGAGTACCCGCCCCTTCGCGGACTCAGGGGCGGCGTGGGCGTGGGGGGTGACTCCCGCTTTTTTGGGTTAGTCGAGGGCGGCGAGGCGGAGGAGCCAGTAGGCGACGGGGGCGACGATCAGGGGGGAATCGATGACGTCGAGGAGTCCGCCGAAGCCGGGGACGGAGGAGCCGGAGTCCTTGAAGCCGGCGTCGCGTTTGAAGAGTGAGGCGGTGAGGTCGCCGAATTGGCCGACGAGGCCGAGGATGGCGCCGGCGATGGGGACGAGCCAGAGGGGGTAAGGCTGGGGGACGAATTGTCGGGGGTTGGGCTGCCAGTGTCCGGCGAGTCCGAGGTCGTTGAGGAGCCAGGCGAGCAAGAGGGCGACGAGGGCGGAGAGGGCGACGCCGCCGAGGAGTCCCTCCCAGGTCTTTCCGGGGCTGAGCCAGGGGATGAGCTTGTGTCGGCCGAGGAATCGTCCGGTGAAGTAGGCGCCGACGTCGCAGGCCTTGGTGATGAGGATGATGGCGGCGACGACCTCGGCGTCGTGCCAGCGACGGA
>JADZET010000144.1 GCA_020850375.1 Phycisphaeraceae bacterium
CCGAGGTGCTGCCAGAAGTTGATCTGGAAGGACTCGAAGCCGTGGGGGATGATCTGGCGGATGTAGTTGGCCGTGTTGGGGCCGCGGCCGGCGAGGGTGCCGATGCGGAGGTCGGTGTGGGACATGGTTCACTCTCTTGGTACGGATGGTACGGATGCTGGGTGTCAATGAGACTGGACAGGGGCGTATTATCTGTCAGGAGTCTCCTTTGCACCAACGGGCTCGGGGAACCGGTCGCGGGGCGGGGGGATCACCGACATCTGGTCGTGACGTCGTCGTCGTCTGCGGATGCGAAAATGATTGACAGGTAAGAGCATGGCCGGTAGCATTCGGGCCAGAATTGTCTGCACATGGGCATGTTGGTCTCGGTCGGACGTCGGAGTGATTCATGTTGTCGTCATGGCTGGCGAAGTCCATGGATTTTGTCGCGGCGCAGCCCTGGGTCGTCGACCGCAGGGTGTGCTGGGCGGCCGCGGCCATCCTTGTGGCGTCGATCGCGCTGCGCGTCGTCGTGATCGCCGCGGCCCATCCCAACCTGGTCAGTGATGCCAGGGACTATCGCTCCTACGCGATGAATCTCGTGCAGACCGGCACGTATGCGCAGACCTATGAGGAGGGTGAGACGGAGGTCTACAAGGGGTTCACGTTCCGGGCGTATCGCCCGCCGGGCTACGCGATCCTGCTGGCGGGCCTGTATGAGGTGTTCGGGGAGTGTTTTCGGTCGGCGCTGGCGGTCAACGTGATGGCGGACGTGGTGACGGAGGTGTGCTTTTTTCTGATTGCGTTGCGTTTGTTCGGCGGGGGGGCGGCGGTGATCGTGCTGAGCCTGCTGGCGGTGCACATCGTCTGGACGCCCAACCCGATGAGCGAGTCGGTGTACACGGCGATGTCGTCGCTGCTGATGGTACTGCTGGTGTACGAAGGTCCCACGCGTTCGGCGGGCAGCGCGGCGGCCTTCGGGCTGCTGCTGGCCGCAGCGTTGTTCACGCGGCCGATCACCGTTTTTGTGCTGCCGCTGCTGGGGTGGAAGTTCGCGCGGAGCGGGTTCGCCCGCCGGCAGTTGATGCTCGCGGCGCTGGTGCTTATGCCGTCGGTCGTCACGCTGGGCTGGTGGACGTACCGGAACTACCGTCTGTTCGGCCAGGTGGTGGCCTTCACGACGAACCTCGGCGCGAACTACTCGATGCACCTGGGGATCAACCGGGACGAGTGGTTCACGAAGATGCGTCAGGCGGGGCTGAATGAGGCGGAGATCAACGCTGAGTTTCTCCGGATGGAGCGTGAGGTGTGCCTGGAGCGTCCGGGGTTCTGCGTGTCGCTGGTGGGCCGTCAGGCGGCTGGACTCTTCTCGATCGCCCCGTGCTTCGAGGTGTATTACGGGCTGTGGGAGATGATCCTGCCCGGGGGCCCGGGGTCGAGTCTGGGCGCGCAGTTGCACCGCGCCGCGTTCCGGCTGTACGGCCCGACGTACCTGCTGGCGGCGATGGGGGTGCTGATCCTGGCGATCCAGCGAAAACGACTGGGCGGGGTGTGGACGCTGATGATTTCGTACGTGGTCATTCACGCGATCCTGTCGCGAGGGGACATGCGGTATGCCGCGCCGATCTACCCCATGATGTGCCTATTCGCGGCGGCCTGTCTCTGGATGTTGAGCGTTGATCTATTCCTGTCGAGTTCGTCCGACGGGCCGGCTGAGATCAGTCCTCCCACCGCCCGTTGATTTCCAGACGTTCGATTCGGCGGCGTGATCCTGGCCATGACGCCGGCGAGGGTGCCGATGCGGAGGTCGGCGTGGGACATGGGAAACCTGTAAGAAAAGGGGGTGGTGGGAAGAACCTCAAGGACATCAGGTTGAGGCGGATGTTGGCTGGTGGCCAGAGCGACTGGCCAATTCCGTCAACCAAGCTATCTATTGTTCAAGCTGGAGAATAGGCGTGCAACTTCGCCGACGACGGGGAGCAGGTCGTCAGTTCGCCCCGCTGAGTTTGCGGACGGTGTGGTCGAACTTGGCGGTCATGTCGCGCATGAGGGTGTAGACAACGGCGGCGTAGACGGTGGCGGCGAAGAGGGCGGAGAAGATCATCATGGCCCGGCCGAAGGAGGGCTCGTCGGCGAAGCCGGCGACGTGCTCCCAGGGGTTGAGGATGGTCAGGAAGTTGGTGGCGGGGCTGAGCGCGTTGGCGAACTGGCCGAAGATGGGCAGGGAGGTGGCGAGGTTGTAGCCGCAGGCGGCGAGGAGGAAGGTCATCACGGCGACGACGACCAGGGCGTGGACGACGGCTGAGAGGATGCCCTTGGAACGCAGGCTCCAGTGCATGCCGATGGCGATGCACAGGGCGAGGAAGGGCGTCAGAAGAAGGAGGAAGAGGAAGGCGGCCTCGACGGGGACGAGGGGGAAGTGGACGGCGGTGGGTGACCCGCTGCTGGTGTAGGCGACGTCGAAGCGCGGTTTAGCCGTGGGCCATTGCAGGGCCAGGCCGACGGCGGTGTAGAGGCTGACCAGGGCGACGGTGACGACGGGGCCGGCCATCAGGACGGTGAGGAAGCTGACGAGGCCGCGGAGCTTGCCCCAGAGGTAGTCGGCGGGTGTGACGGGGGTGGTGAGCATGAGGTCGAGGGTGCCGTCTTCGCGTTCGCGGCTGACGGCGCCGGCGCTGACGTAGAGGGCGACGAGGGTGACGACGGCGACCTCGAGGAGCAGGAGGGTCAGGAGGAGGAAGTGGAAGGTCTGGGCGTCGTCGGTTGAGGCGCCGGCGGTCAGGGCGCCCAGGGCGTGGTGGTGGTAGGCGAGGAGGAGGACGGCTCCCGCGGCCAGGCAGAGGGCGAAGAAGCCCCAGCGTCCGAGGCGGGAGATGAGGCTTTGGCGCTGGGCGTGGGCCTCGCGCCAGGCGATGGCGTTGTGCCAGACGGCCTGGGCGGGGCGGGTGTTTTCGATCGCGCCGTTGGCGCCGTTGGTTGGGGTGCGCTCGAGGGCTGAGCTAAGTGATTTCCAGAGGGATCGGGGCGTGGGTCGGCGGACGCGCCAGGCGCTGTAGGTCAGCAGGACGGCGCTCGAGAGGGAGCACAGGAGCATGAAGCTGGCCAGCGGGTGGGCGGCGTAGCGTGCCAGAGGGCTAGGGAGGCCGGTCAGGTCCTCGACGGCGGGGACGCGGTAGTCGGGCTGACCCAGGGCGGCCTCGAGGACCAGCAGCGGGTGCAGGGGTGTGAGCCAGGTCGTTGAGCCCTGGCCCCAGGCGTTGGGGTCGGGCGTCGTCGGTGATCCGGCCTCGGCGGAGTCGGCGGGGGCGGCCCAGGAGGTCGGCTGCATGAAGGGCAGGTCGCGCAGGACCTGGTCGGCGATGTAGGTCAGGGCAAGGATGGCGACGACGGCGACGACGAAGAAGAAGACGGTCTTTCGTCCGCCGACGCGTCGGACGGCCAGGGTGATGGCGACGCTGCCGACGAGCAGGGCGGTGGCGGCTGAGACGCCCAGGGAGACGAAGACGGCGCGGACGGGGACGCCGCCGATGGGGAGGATGACGGCGAAGAGGGGGAGGCTCGAGAGCAGCAGGGCGAGGATGAAGTAGAGCCGGCCGAAGAGGGTGCCCAGGACGATCTGGAGATTCGAGAGGGGGGTGGTCAGGAGGATGTCGAAGGTCTCGTTGGATTGCTCCTGGCTGATGGCGCCGGCCATGAAGATGGGGGCGAGCAGGCAGATCAGGGCGACCTGGCCGTAGCTGACGACGAGGAAGACCCATCCGCCGGCCTTGGCCAGCTCGCTGAGGCTGGTGGTTCCGGCCTGACCGCTGCCTAAGAGGGTGAGGATGACCAGCAGGCACAGGCCGCCGAGGTAGCCGGTCCGAACCCAGTGATGGCCGGCGCGGCGCGAGCCGGCCAGGACGACGCGCTGGACCATGGGGTTGGCCGGGCCGAGGCGCCAGAGGCGTTGCCAGAGGGCGGACATGGGGGACATGGTAACGGGCGGGGCATGGCGGGCATAGACCCGCGGACCTCGGACCCGGGCACGTCATGCCCGGGCTTGGTCAAGAAAATCGACGGCATGCAGGTTTCGTCGGGGTGGCATAAGATGTCCGCGTGTACATCCTCAAGGCGGGCAATCTGGTCAAGAGCTACGGGGGGCGGCGGGTGGTCGATCACGTCAGCTTTGACGTGTCGGAGGGTGAGATTGTCGGTCTGCTGGGGCGCAACGGGGCGGGCAAGACGACGAGTTTTCGGATGACGGTGGGGATGATCAGCCCGGAGGAGGGGCAGGTGATCTTCAACGGGCAGGACGTGACGAGCCTGCCGATGTTCAAACGGTCCCGACGGGGGATGGGATACTTGGCGCAGGAGCCGAGCGTTTTTCAGCGGCTGACGGTCGAGCAGAACCTTCTGACGATCCTCGAGACGCGGCCGCTGTCGCGGGAGGAGCGTTTCGCGCGAGCGCGGGAGCTGATGACGCAGTTTGATCTGCTCAAGGTGGCGCACCAGTTGGCGCGGACGTTGTCGGGGGGAGAGCGGCGGAAATTGGAGATTGCGCGGGCGTTGATCACACAGCCGTCGCTGATCCTGCTCGATGAGCCGTTCTCGGGGGTGGACCCGGTGGCGGTCGAGGAATTGCAGGCGGAGATCCGTCGTCTGCGGGAGGAGCACCGGATCGCGATGCTGATCACGGACCACAACGTGCAGCGGACGCTGGAGATCGTGGACCGGGCGTACGTGATTTTCGAGGGCAAGGTGTTCGCGGAAGGGACCCCCCGGCAGATCGTCAACAACCCTCAGGTGCGGAAGCTGTACCTGGGCTCGACGTTCAAGGGGGACGAGTTCGATGGCTGAGCGCCGTTGGGGAAAGACCAGGCCGTCAAGCGGGCGACGTGCGGCGGAGTCGTTGCCGACCGAGCTGACGGACGCGGCGCACGGGCAGCGCATCCAGAAGGCGCTGGCCGACGCGGGGGTGGCGTCGCGTCGTGACGCGGAGAAGTGGATCGCCGACGGCCGCGTGAGTGTCAACGGGGTGAAGATCGTCAAGCTTCCGGTGTGGATCGACCCGCGGGTCGATCGGGTGGACCTCGACGGGGTGTACCTGCTCGGGCCGCGCCGGCCGGGGCGCGGCTCGGATCGCGCGCCGGCGGGGAAGAAACGCGCCGGGCCGGGCAAGCTCTGCGTGATGCTCTACAAGCCGCGGCGCGTGGTCTCGACGGTGCGGGATCCGGAGGGGCGCACGACCGTCCTGGACCTGCTGCCGGACGAGCTGCTCGAGCATCAGCGGCTCTACCCGGTGGGGCGGCTCGACGCGGACTCGACGGGGCTGATCCTGCTGACCAACGACGGCGAGCTGGCGCACCACCTGACGCACCCGAGCTTCGGGGTGACCAAGCAGTACCTGGTGGCCATCCGGGGGCACATCTCGGCGGAGGACGTCGAGAAGCTGCGCGAAGGATTGATCCTGACACACAAGTCCCCCGCCCCAGGAACCCCCGGTAGCCAATCACCACGCGCCAAGGCGGCCAAACCGGGGCCCAAGGTGAGGCGGGCGAAGTTCGAGTCGCTGCGGGTGGTGAAGTTCGAGCGTGACGACACGCGCGGGGACCGGACGATCCTCGAGATCACGCTGGCGGAGGGGCAGAACCGCGAGATCCGGCGTCTGCTGGCGCGATTGGGGCTGAAGGTCCGCCGGCTCAGGCGCGTGGCGATCGGGCCATTGCGGCTCAAGGGGCTGGCGGTGGGCGAGTGGCGGAGGCTGACGCCCAAGGAGCACCAGATGCTCTACCGGGCGGCGGGGGTGCGGCGGTGATCTGCTGAATTGACCGCACCGCACACGTTGCCGGTCGAGCGTTTATTCGGGTGTGGATGAGATCGCCTCCATCACGATCGCTCCGTCACGGGTACGGATCAGGATGTCAGACTTCTCCAGGTCTTGGCGTGGGTCGGTTGTCGAGAAACGCGCCAGCTGCAGGTCGTTGGCGGTGCGGCCGTGGATGCTGTCGAAGGAGATCGGGCCGCACAGGGTCACGGCGCTGATGCGTGCCTCGGTCAGGCATTGCTCACTGACCATGAGCTTGATCCGGCCGGAGTCGGCCTCGAGGCGCACCTTGGTGTTCTCCCATGGGCCGGTCTGCCGGTAGCGCGTGCTGCCGAAGCGGTTGCGGACCTGGACGTCGCCGGTCATGTCGCCGATGTCGAGGTCCAGCTTGGCCAGGTCGATACGCACCTGGCCGTGGATGTTCCGCAGGAGCGTCTTGGTGGTTTCGATCCGCTCGAGCATGTGACCCGGGGTGCTGCAGCCGCCGAGGTCGTAACGGCTCCACAGGAATTGCCCTTGCACGTCGCTGGCCAACCTCACCGAGCACTGCAAGAGGTGGACGTTCCCCGTGAGGTGCGAGAGCTCGAGGTCCGTCCCGCCTGCGATGGTCAGGGGTGATCGCCAGTCGGTGACCTTGACCTGCGTCGCAAGGTGGGGCAGGGCGATGACCGTCACGCTTACGCCCTCGGGCACGGCGACGACCAGGCGGGCGTACCCGCGCGGGCCGTGAACCTGTTCGTTACGAGTCCAGTTGGCGCGGAACACGCGCTGCACGGTGGGGGTCAGGGCCTGTCGGGGCAGGACGATGTCGGTCGGGGGATGTTGCAGGAGTGAGATGCGCGTCGCGTGGGCCATCTGTTCGCTGGGCAGGTGGTCGAGCCTGGGGTCATTCGGTCTGAGCTCGGGGTAGAGGCTTTCGTGCTGGAAGGTCGGCCAATCTCCGCGCGTGCCGCCCTTGTCGAGCCATCGCTGCCGGCTGTTCGCGGGCGTGGCGATGGGGCGGTCCTGGTCGTCGGTGATGGTGCCCCAGAAGATTTCCCCGGCGTGGGGGCCGCTGGCCAGGTAGTCCTCGACATAGTCGGCCAGGAGCTCGATCCTCTCGACGCTTGCCTGGGCGTCCTGCTCGTCGAGGCCCAGGGCGGCCTTGTCGCCGGTGACGAGCACGTCCTGTCCCTGTGTGTGGCAGAGCTCGATCTCGCCGGGGATGCCGCAGTAGAGGACGACGTTGCGGCGGCCGTCGAGGGGGAGGGTCTGGTGGAGGGTCTGGCGGGCGAGCCGGCAGAGGGTTTCAGCGATCGCATGTTCGACGGTGTCCTGGGTCATGGCGGGCTCCTTGGGGATCATCTTGTCCAGGTCGAACCGCAGGCGGGCTCGGGCGAGTTCGAGTCGGCCCTTGACGGTCGAGGCGGGCAGGTCGCAGTAGTCGGCGATCTGTTGGACGGTGAGCTGGTTGAGGTACCGCAGGGCCAGCGGCTCACGCAGCTTCTCGGGCAGCCTGGTCATGGCCTGCCAGAGCTGGTCTTTGGCGGGGGACGGGTCGTGGGACGGCGCTTTGTCGGGCTCCACGGCGGGTGACTGGTCGAGATTGATCAGCGAGGAGTAAGGGCCGGCGTGGCGTCGCCGCCAGGTCTGTGCCTGGCTGCGCACGATGCCGCGGAGCCAGCGGGGGAAGCGATCGGGGTCGGCCAGTTGCGCGAGCCGGCAGTAAGCGAGGATGAAGGCTTCCTGCACGACGTCCTCGGCGTCGGCCGGCTGGCCCACCATTCCCCGCGCCACCACCATCGCCCAGCCCTGGTGCCGACGCACGAGTTGGGTGAAGGCGAGGCGTGAGCCGTCCCGGGCTTGTCTGACCAGTTCGGCGTCGGCGATGATTGCTGGGTCTACGCGGCCCAAGAGCTCAGCCTCCTCTCGGTATGGTTCCTGGTGGATCATCTCTAACAACCTAGACGCGGTGTGTCCCGCTCCGGCAAGAGAAAACGGGGGACGGATGAAGTTTTTTCCTCTTTGGTGGGGCTGGCTGTGGAGGGGAACGCGCACCCCTGATGATTTTCGCGTTTGGGGCGTTGCCCGAAGCTTGCGGGGGGGCTATCTTGAAGTGTGGACATCTTGCTCCGCTGTCAGGAGTTGGGTTCGGTTGGCGTCGTGGGGCTCTGGGCCGTTCTGGCTGTGGGCGCGGAGGATTGAGGCATGGCGACGATGCAGATCCATTGCCCGGGGTGCCATGGGGCGCTGCGCGTGCCGGTCGAGGCGGTGGGGCGGCATGGGCGTTGCCCGGTGTGCAAGACCAAGTTTCTGATCCCCAAGCCGGCGGAGCTGTTCGAGGAGGCGGTGACGAACTGGCTGGAGGAGGACCTCGAGCGGGAGGAGCAGGAAGAGGATCAGGCGACCGCGACGGGTGAGCCGACGACGGCAGATCAGCGGGCGGCACGAGGCGATTCGCCCCGGTCGGAGGAGCCGACGGTCACCTCGCCGCCGTCCGAGGCCCGGCCGAGCCGGCCCAAGACGGTCAAGCCCACCCGGGCCGCCAGCCAGATCGTCTCGGGCGACACGGTGATGGGCCAGGCCATCGAGGGCCATTCCAAGGCGCCGGCCGGGCCGCCCGCCGATGAGTCGGCCGATGCCGCCGCGTCGTCGAAAGCCTCCGAAACCCCGGAACCCCCGGAACCCCCGGAAGGCCCGGAAGGTCCGGAAGGCCTGGAGGCCGCGACCAACGATGACGCCTCACCGCCGCCGGCCGCGCCGATCGTCTCGACCTCGGCCT
Organism: Phycisphaeraceae bacterium; assembly: GCA_020850375.1. The sequence continues at coordinate 8,544 of JADZET010000144.1, forward strand.
ATCCGACGAGCCTGCACGTCACCGAGCCGATCCCGCGCTTGGTGGTCAACCAGGTGACGCAGTACGGCGTGACGCTGAGCTTCGACTCGATCTGGCTCGAGCACGACGGGTTCCGGGCGTCGCTGCCGATGGCGTGCCCGTTCTGCGGCAAGAGCGAGCGCAAGGACCTGCTGGTCCGGCCGATGATCTTCGCGGAGAACTCGCTGACGCCGTCGAAGAACGCGATGCAGCTCGAGGCGGAGTATCGCCAGCCGGTCAAGGATCACCAGCCGACGCACTTCCTGTCGATCATGGGGCGATTGGCCAACATGTCCAAGCCGTTCGACAGCTCGGTGCTGTATTACACGTGCGGCAAGCACAGCGGGGGGATCCTGGACTGCGCGAGCCGGCTGCGGCCGGACGGGGGATGGACGTGCACGATCAAGTTCGAGCATGGGCCGACGGCGCTGGCGTGGCTCAGCCGGGTCAACGGCGTCTGCGGGCGCGAGCACATGCTGCTCGAGCAGGACCTCGCGGCGCTGGCGAGCGACGCGTGGTCGCAGATCTCCGAGAACACGCGGCAGCGGCTGGCGGTGTGGTGCAAGTTCGGGCCGGGCGAGCAGTTCAGGCATTACATCAGCGACGCGGAGATGAGCAAGCACGACGCGGGGCTGGCGGGGATCGTGATCACCAGCCATCGGCTGATCTTTCACAAGTATCACAGCCACGGGGAGATCTCGCTCAATGAGGAGGCGTCGCTGATCGTGCGGCGGAGCGGGATCACGGCGTCGATCTCGGTGGAGAACGCGTCGGGACGGTACAAGCTCGGGAAGCTGAGCGCCAAGGACGTGGCGACGCTGATCGAGGCGATGAGCCATGCGCCGAAGATTCGGGTGACGGTGACGACGGCGGAGGCGAGTCCGGAGGGGTAGGGGTAAGGGACGGCTTAGATGTGCGTGATGGTGATGTCACCCCAGGTTCGCTGGAAGTATTCCGCGGCCAGACGGCGGTGGCATTGTTCGGCAGTCGGCTCGGCGCAGAGCAGGCAGGCGTCGGCGAAGAGGTCTTTCGATAACACGTCGGCGGCGTGGCGCTTTTCCAGCAGGTCGCGGTAGATCGGGACGTACTGCTGCCAGGTGATCTGGCCGGCCTTGTAGCCTTCGAGGAGTTCCTTGGACGGGGCGAGGAGGGGCAGGTGCTGGTAGTCGATGCCCAGGATGGTTCGGCAGAAGTAGGCCAGGTCGTCCTGCTTGGTGAAACCGGCGAGCTGCGAGCGGTTCCAGAGACGGGTGTCGAGCAAGCGGCGGACGTGGTGCTGGCGAAGCAGATCGAAGAACTGCTGGGCGGATTTGCCGGAGAAGCCGAGGGTGTAGAGGTTCATGGGCTTATGCTCATTCGGGAGCGATGTTGACCTGCCGTCTGACCGGGAAGAAGGGGCGGCAAAAGAGGTGGATGCGGCGGGCATTGTTTGCGGAATATGTGGTTAGAATAAGCTATTGTTCCCCAGACCGTGCGATCGGGAGGCGAAGCGTGATCGACGAATCAACCATCGAAAGGGCAGTGGAATTGCTGCTTGAAGCCGCGCCGGTGGGATCGCGGGTGATCCTGTTCGGCTCGTATGCGCGTGGGGATGCTCATGGTCGCAGCGATGTGGACTTTCTGGTCGTCGAGCCCGAAGTTCAGGACAGGCAGGCGGAGATGGTACGGTTGGCCGAGGTGCTGCGGCCGCTGCGTCTGCCGGTTGACGTGCTGGTGACGAGCCAGGAGCGGTTCGAATACTGGCGGCAGACGCCCAACACGGTGATCCATCGCGCAGCCCGGGAAGGCAGGGTGTATGGACAGGTCGCGTGAGTTCGCTCGTGAACTGCTGGCTAAGGCCCAGGGTGACGGCTGGGTGGTGGCCCGGCTGATCGACGACGCCGATGCCCCGGTCTGGGTGGTGGGTTTCCACGCGCAGCAGGCGACGGAAAAAGCGATCAAGGCGGTGATGGCTCATCGCGGGATTGAGTATCCGCTGACGCACAACCTTGGGGCATTGCTCGACCTCCTGCGGGATCGACAGGTTGACCTGCCGGCCGATGCATCGAAGTTGCCGCAGCTGACTCCGTTCGGCGTCATGCTGCGATATCCCGACGAACGCGAGGTCGGCGAGGGATGGTCGCTGGATCGGAAGTGGGCGCGTGGCGCGGTCGATCGCACGTTGCAGTGGGCGGCGGCGATCATCGGTCTGTATGGCCAACGCAGTGAACCATTACCGTAGCGACGGTGCAACGTCATCGCGTCACGGCTGCTGATCGTCCTCGGGCAGGTCGTCGAGGTCGGCTTCGTCGCTGTCGTCGAGCAGGTCGGCATCGTCTGGAGATTCGGAGGCGAGTTTTTCGGCTTGTTCGGCCTGCTGCCGCTCGAGTTCGTCGGCGAGTTTGCGGATGTCGGCGTCGGGGCTCGGCGCGGCTGCGGTGGCGCGGGTGCCGCCGCCTTGGCCGCGGCCGCGAATAATGAGGCGGATGGGGACTTCGCTGAAGGGGACGACGTCGCGCAGGCGGTTGAGGAAGAATCGCTCCCAGTGCTGGTCGAAGAGTTCGGGGTTGTTGACCCATAGGCCGAGGGTCGGGGGATGGACGGCGACCTGGGCGGCGTAGTAGATCTTGGGTCGTTTGCCGGCCTTGGCGGAGGGCAGGGCGCCGTTGGCCAGGACCTGCTCGATCATGCGGTTGAGCTCGCCGGTGGTGACGCGGTGGCCGGCTTGCTGGTGCAGGTTCAGGGCCATGGCCAGGAGGTCGCGGACGCCTTCACCCTTCTGGGCGCTGACGAAGGCGGCGGGGGCATACGTCAAACCCTTGAGGGCTTTGTCGAGGTACTTGAGGTATTCGTCCTGGGTGTGCTTTTCCTCGACGAGGTCCCACTTGTTGATGACCACGACGGTGGGCTTGTAGTGCTTGAGCAGCTCGTTGATGATCTGCCGATCGACCTGGCTGGTGGCGAGGGTGGCGTCGATGAGGAGGATGGCGACGTCGGCGCGGCGGAGCGAGCGCAGGGAGCGGTGGTGGGAGTAGAACTCGATGTCGCCGTCGAGGGCGCGCGTGCGGCGGAGGCCGGCGGTGTCGATGGCGGTGATGGACTTGCCGTTGACGTCGAAGCGGACGTCGACGGAGTCGCGGGTGGTACCGGGC
>JADZET010000145.1 GCA_020850375.1 Phycisphaeraceae bacterium
CCAGCGGCAGGTTGTGCAGTTCCACGCTGTCGTTGGGAGTCATCACACCCACCGCCCGGCAGATGGCTGAGAGCTCCTGCCTGGCGATCTGCACGGTCGTGGGATTGGGGTTCTGCAGGTTCAGCCGCGCCCAGACGAACCGTCCCTTGCACGGACCGTCCAGGATCTGGAACGAGAGCTGCAGGTACTGCCCCGCGCCGTTTTTGGTCGGCTTCATCTGCGACTCGGTGATCGTGGCGAGGTATTTGCCCGCCGGAATCGGCTCAAAGTCCTGCGACGGCTCGACGGTCGCGGCGTTGAATCCACTGAGATTGGCCATGAAGGTTGCTCCTTGGGTTTCGGGAGGGTGGGATTCGGAGACTGAAGCCGCGCGAAGCCCTACGCCGCCGGCGCCGGTGCTTCCTCGACCGATGCGGCCATTTCCGGGACGTGCTCGGGCTCGCGCGCCTGGGCTGGGGTGCCTCCCGGAGTTTGGGCCAAGTGGGCGAAGTAGTCGTACGCCGCCCACTCGAGGGGCAGTTCGTACGGCATCTGCAGCCGGTTCTTGGCCACGTGTGTCGGTCCCTCACAGGTGCGCATTACCCGCTCGGGCGCGGTGACATTCCTGACTTTCTTGGGATCGCTGGCCGTCGAGTAGGTGGCGAAGAAGACCTCGTCGCACCATTCCATCACCACCGCCGCCGCCAGCTTGTGCAGGCGCGGCGAGAAGCGATCGAAGGCCGAGTCTTCGGGCGTCTGGAACTTCTCGATCTTTGTGTGAGCCGTGAGAATGACCGCCATCCCCCCGGAAGCCCGTTCACGGCGCAACCCGTCAAGGGCCTCAAGGAACAGCCGCCAGTAACTCAGGGCGAACGTATAGCCCTTCTGGTAGCCGATCTTCTCGATGTTGCTGACGTTCTCGGCGAGGCAGATGTCCTGCCAGATCAGCCGCTCGAGCCAGTCCAGCGAGTCCACGACAACCGTCCTGAACTCGTGCGACCCCGTGCGCAGTTCATGCAGGGCCGTCATGACCTCACCGAACGACAGGGCCAAGGGGAACTTGGCGCAATCGATCTCCCCCAGCCCGTCCTCAGTCTGAATGAAGATCGGCCGATCGCTCGACGCCGCCCAACTGCTCTTGCCCACGCCCTGGACGCCATGAATCATGCACCGCCGCGGTGCCGAGCGCCGGCCGACCTGGATCTGTGACAACAGGCTCATGGAGGGTGTTCCTTGTTGAAGGATGGTTGTTCGTGAGAAAAAGGGGGCTGAGGCTGAGCGTTCCCGGTCGCTGGCCGTCTGGCCGTCATGCCCACACGGAGCCGGCCCCAGCCCCCCCCCACCCCGGAAGTGCCCCGGAAGTGGATTCCGGTGCATCTGAGGGCGAGATGCGCCTATACCCAGTCAAAGACGCGGACGTCCTCGTAACCCGTGGGCCAGGTGTCGGTCTGGCGACAACGCTTGAGCCGTTCGATGGCCTGCTCGTTGTCCTTCTGCGCGATGGCCAGGACGTCCTCGCCCAATCGCCAGACGCCGCAGCGGTACGGCTCCTTCTTCTCCACCGCGATCAGGTGCACAGGCACGTCCACCGGCCGGACGTCGACGGCCTGGGCTAGAAGTGCCCGATAGAACGCCATCTGATGCAGGTAGCCGTACCGCCGGGCGTCGGCCTCGAACCACGTCAGGTCATCGCAGGTTTTGAGGTCCACGATCCCGCGGTGCGGATTTACCCAGTCGATCCGGGCCTGACAGGGCACGCCGCGGTAGTCGAGGCGCACAACACCTTCTGCCTTACCGTCCATCAGCAGATCAGCCGTCTTGAGGTTGGCCCCAACACCCGTGGCCATTTGCTCGATCAGTTCCGCCTGCTCGACGGTGAGCACCTCTTTGCCCTGGCTCTGGGCCTCCTGGCGGAACTCCCGAAACGTCTGCGTCTCGGCGCCAAAGGGCTTACCCGTCTTGGGATTGACCGGGCCGCCGATGACGTAACGTTCAGCGAACGCGGCCTTGCCCTCGAGGATGCGGACATGGGCCGCACGTCCCAGGGTCAATGCCGGCGTCTCCTCGACCTGGACCTGGCCGTCGCGCTTGCGAGCGAAGAGCAGTGGGCACGCCCGGAAGGTGGCCAGCATGTGACTGGTGAGGTGTTCGCCCGACTTGCCGTGATACACGTCCGCCGGCTCATCGACCAAAATGTCCAGGTCGATGCTGAGCGACCCTGCAAGGGTCATGAGGTTCTTGGTGGTCATGGCGTCTCCTTCACTCCTGTTCTTTTGCGGGGCGGGCCGAGGTTGAGCATTCGCCATCGAAGCCTGGCGGACAAAGCCCACGCTCGATGAACAAATCGCGCAGACGCCGCATCGTGCGGTAGACCGTCGAGTGGCTCATCCTCAGTTGCCGGGCCGCCGCGTTGGGACTGTTGCAGGTCATCACCGCCAGGCAGATCCGCCGATCCTTGTCCGACAATTCCTTGAGCACGCCCGCCACGTCCTGCCTCAGGTCCGCCTGGCCGATGGCCACCTCGGCCGATGGGTCGCGCACCAGGACCGTGGCCGCACAGCCGACGTCTTCGAACGACATCGCCCCCGCCACCTCGCTCTCCTGGGCCTTGGACAGCTGGCGGACGCGGTACTTGTAGTAGCGGTTGAGCACCATCAGCACGAAGCGATCCAACGGGCACCGTCCCGGATCGAACCGCCGCATCGCACGCGTGAGCGCCATCCAGAACTGCTGACGCAGGTCGCGCTCCTCCTCGCGCGCCAGGCCATACTTGCGGCGGAGCCGCCCGGCGCGGAAGTTGATCCGCCGGGCCACCGAGTCACACTGAATCAGGGAACTGATCGTCGGAACCGAAGAAGCGATGGTCATCTGCACTCTCCGAACAAGAGGGTTCCGCCGCCCACAGCGGGCCGCGACAACCTCCCGGCGACTTGCAGATAACGCGGTTGAGAAAGTGGACCGATCGCGCAAGGCCGCTTCAGAGCAGCACTAACGTGCACAAAAAAAGCTCTTGCACTTGCAGCAGATCAACCCTGATGCAAATGACAGTTGAAACATCCGGCCATCTCACCGGCCGAACTGCATGACCTGATAAAGATCGCCCGCGATGTCCCACAGCACTGGAAGCTGTGGATCATCGTCAAAGCACTTGCTGATGTGGTAGTCCTTGACGCCAGCCGACTTGGCCAGTTGGCCCTTGGACGGCCGAGGCAGTAGCATCGGTTCACGGCCGGCCTGCTTGAGGGAATAGGCGTGATCACGTGCAACTCGGATGTGCTGAACTAATACCTTCTTCAACGCCTCGATCTTGGCCGCCCGTGCCGCTCGTTTGGGCTTGGGTCGATTCGAGAAATTGCCTCGAGGCTTGATCTCGCCGTGCACGGCAAATGCGTCTAGGAAGCCCTGCCACGCCGCCCCAGCCGCCAGGCCGGTGTCCGTCACGTCGATCACCTCATCGAGCGGGACCAGCACGCACTTGCGCTGCTGGCAAAAACCCTCCAGTTCATCTGTCCACAATCCACGCGTTGGCGTCAAGATCATCGTCGGCTTGCCAGCATCAAGCGTCAATCCAATGACCGCCTTCTGCAGCGGTGCCTGGTCCGTGCAGCAAATCAAAACCACCGGGTATGTGGCCGCCCGCTTGGGGCGCCACACCCCGACATGCAGCACCTTGCCATC
>JADZET010000146.1 GCA_020850375.1 Phycisphaeraceae bacterium
ATCTGCATGGTCTGCGCGTCGATCACCGGCTCAAGCGCCTCGGGGGCGTAGGGGAGGTTGGGGAGCGTATAAGCCATCGTGAGTCTCCTAGGGGTGCGTCGGGCACGGTACAAAACGAGATTTGAAGGTTGTCCTGTAAGCCTTGGCGAGAACGTGAATTGCTACAAGCGGCAGGAACCTCACACGGTCTCTGCCAGCCGCAAAAGTGCGTGATGGTAGAGGCCATCTTGCGCAGGGTCAAGATTTTACGCCGCAGGTATTCGCTTCCCGAGAAGCATTATAACGTTATCTGATTGATTAAAATAGCTATTTTAGCGATTTTACCTAGAATCATTCTAAGAACTGAACAAATACCCCTCCTATCGAGTAGATTGTGGTGGAATGTTAAGTGGGGCAAAGTTTGACGACAAAGCAGTCTTGATCAGAGTCCCGATAACCGCCGCCACCTGACGGCAGAAGCAGCCTCGGGCAGCGAATCGCGGTTATCGGACGGCGGATTCCGCAGCGGGTCTGCCCAAGAAGCCTACAAGTGGAAAGGGGGTCGTCGTCATGATTCAAGCACCCATGATCAGCCACGCCGGCTCGCCCCTGGAGCAGGCCAACCGGTCCGCCAGGGTCGCCCTGGCCGACTCGCGGGCCCAGCTCTCGCAGCGCGATCAGGCGGCGCTCAAGCAGGTCCTGCACGGCAAGTACGAGTACGTCGACAACGACCTGTTCCACAAGCCGCAGGCCGAGAAGGTCATCTTTGACCAGGCCCCGCCGATCCAGCGTCCCGACACGAGCTGGTATCACCCCGTGATGGACCACGGGTCCAGCCCGCGCGCCCTCGACACGAACAAGTCCGTCGGCACGGTCCTGCTGACCGCCGCCGAGGAGCGGGCGCTGTTCCTGCAGTTCAACTACTGCCGGTTCCGCGTCGTCGAACTGAAGAACCAGATCGGCCAGGGCCCCGTCAAGCGCGGCCCGGCCAAGGAGCTCCTGTCCTGGCACCGCAAGGCCGAGGCCTACCGCGACCAGATCGCCCAGACCAACCTGGCGTTGGTCCTGGCCATGGCCAAGCGGACGCGGATGAGCGAGATCGACTTCTCCGACCTCGTGAGCGAGGGCAACATGGCCCTCTTGCGCGCGGTCGACAAGTTCGACGTCGCCCGCGGCTTTAAGTTCAGCACCTACGGCTGCCGCGCCATCCTCAAGGCCTTCAGCCGCAGCGGCATCAAGCTCTCGAAGTACCGCCAGATGTTCCCGACGGACTTCGACCCCAAGCTCGAGAAGTCCGACTTCGCCGAACGCAAGCGTGAGGACGAGGCCGGCGCCTGTGCCGACGAGATCCGCACCATCCTCCAGAACAACCAGGCCGAGCTGACGCCCATCGAGCAGGAAGTCATCCTGCATCGCTTCGCCGTCGGCGTCGCCGAGCCCACGCCCAAGCCGCTGACACTCGAGCAGGTCGGCAAGATCATCGGCGTGACCAAGGAACGCGTCCGCCAGATCCAGAACAAGGCTCTGGAAAAGATCCGCCAGACGCTCGAGGATTCGTACCTGGCGTAACTCGCCGGCGTACCCGATCTCAACATCATGGACCGCGTCGGAGGTGGTGGGGGACCTCCGACGCGGTTTTGTTTTGTCGTCGCATCGTTCCGGCTACACGTGACGTGCACGCGATCACACCTCATACGCCGGCGGCGTGAGCCTGTCCGTCAGCGTCCGCCGGAACAATTCCAGCGGCGCCTCGTGCTTCGTCCACAGTTCGAACTGCGCCGCCGCCTGGCGGACGAACATCTCCGTCCCCGGGATCGTCACGCAGCCGGCCTGCCTCGCCTCACGCAGCAGGCGGGTGTGGATCGGGTTGTAGATCGTGTCGAACACCACCGTGCCCGGCCCGGCGCAGCCGGCGTCCGTGCCGCTGAAGAACTCGGCCGGCACGGGCGACTCCCGCTCGTGGGGGTGCATGCCCACCGGCGTGCAGTTGATCAGGATCGGGCAGCAGGTCTGGCAGAGTTTGTCCATGGGCGCCGCCACGACCTTGCCCGGCTGATTCTTGAACTCCTCGGCCAGGGCCTGGGCCTTGCTCAGCGTCCGGTTGTAGATCACCACGCTCGCCCCGTGATGGGCGAAGCCGGCCACGATCGCCCGGGCCGCGCCGCCCGCTCCCAGCACCGCCACGCGCTGCTGGGCCAACGCCGGCGGTTCGACGTCCAGGCTGTCGCACACGGCGTGCAGGGCCGCGGCGTAGTCCGTGTTCGAGGCGTAGAGCGTGCCGTCCTCGAGCACGGTCAGCGTGTTGGCCGCCCCGATCTGCCTGGCCAAAGGCTCGACCTGCCCGCCGGACTCCTCGACGAAGCGCAGCAGGTTCTCCTTGTGCGGGATCGTCACCGACGCCCCCCGGAAATTGAGCTCCGGCATGGCCAGGAACGAGCCGACGGTGGCCTTGAAGTGCTCATACTCCGGCGGGATCGGCATGGGCAGATAGACGGCGTTGACGTTGGCCGCGGCGAACCCCGCGTTGTGCACGGCCGGACTCATCGAAT
>JADZET010000147.1 GCA_020850375.1 Phycisphaeraceae bacterium
ATCCCCTCGAGATAGACCAGCACGACGCCCATCCCGATGGTCAGCGGCGGGAAGAGGTAATGGAACATGATGGTGATCGCGAATTGGATCCGCGAGAGCAGCACGACGTCCATGCGTGGCCTCCAGGATGTAAGAGATGCGTGCCCCGCCCCCGGAAGCATGGACGGCACCTGTCCAACGGCATCCGCGGGGCGAGATTATTCGCCGGCTGGAAGGACCGGCAATCCAGACAAGGTCGTATCTTACTGATCCACGGGCGCGTGTCGAACCATGCCCTGCGAATTCCACCGCCCCGCCTCTTCGAGGCCGCGTCGCCACTCGAGGTACCAATAGGCGACGCCCTCGCGGTCGTGGAGCGATCGCAGTTCGGCCTGGAATTGCTCGTAGAGCTCCTGCTGCCACGCCTGGGTGCCCTGCTGACAGAAGTAGATCCGGCAGCCCAGGGGGCGATGCGCGTGAGCGGTGCAGAGCTTGGCCTGCTGATAGGGGCACGGGGCCTTGAGGTCCACGGGGCGGTGAGGGGACATGTGCCTGAGGAACCAGGCGATCTCCAGGGCGGTGACGTAGAGACGGTGGCCGTGGGCGTCGAAGTCGCAGCACTTGCCGCTGAGCCAGCAGGTGGGCGAGCGGGCAGCGATCCGGCGATCGACTTCCTGATAGAGCGAGGCGATGGCGGCGTCGATCGCCGGGCGGGCCGCGGCCTCGAACCACTGCGGCCAGCGATCGTCGATCGGTTGCACCTTGGGGTCGTCCTTGCTTAGACCAGCGGGGAATCAGGCGTGGCGTCGCGCTGGATGCGGATCTCTTCGATGCGGTAGAACTTTCCTTGCCCGCTGTTGCCGGCGGTCATGCCGGGGCAGCCCCGGCTGGCGCGCTGCCAGGCGCGCGGGGTGGCGAGGTTCTCCGGCCAGAAGGGCCAGGTCCGGCACTGGATGGGGCGGTGCTGATAGACCTTGCAGCCACGCTTGCCGTCGGGCAGGTCGATCAGGAAGACGCAGTCGTAGCCGCCGCCGCGTGAGGCGGGCTTTTCGAGGAGCGTCCGCCGTCCCTCGAACAATCGCGTGTAACGCTTCTCGAATTCGGGCACGCCCAGACCCAGAAGTTTGGCCAGTGTCTTCGATTCCTCGTCGCTGACCCAGACGTACCCCTCCGGGCCGGTGCAGCAGTTGCCGCACTGGGTGCAAGTGAAGCGCAGGCCGTCGGCGTACCATTCGGCCGCCATGGCGGGAGGCTGATTCGGGGACGATGTTGAAGAGGGTGCGCTGTCAGGCATCGGGGCATTCTAGCGATGTAGGAAAGAAGCATGCTTCAGTCCGAGCCGGGCTCTATGAGCCGGTCCGGGCACACAGTGCCCGGCTCTGACATACCACGTGCCGCAGGCGATTAATCCCCCGGTTCGACAACCTTCAGGCCGGCCTCGCCGAGCTTGCGACGCATGGGGCCGGGGTCGATCGTTCGCAGACGCACATAGAGCGTGCGAGCGCCCTGGCCCTGGCGGTTGCTGAGGATCGCCGAGATGATCTGAGCGTCGTGGCCGGCCAGCGTCGTCAGCGCCTTGGCCAGCTCGTCGGCGGGCTTGGCGATCTCGACGTCCACGCGCGAGCCGGCCTCCTCGAGGCCCAGCACGTTGCTCAGGACCTTCAGGCAGTCGTGGCGGGCGAAGATCCCCACCACCCTGCCCTGCTCGTCCACCACGGGCATGGCCCCGAATCGTTCCCGTAGCAGCAGCGTCAGGGCGTGCTCGAGCGTGTCGCTCGGGCGCAGCGTCACCGGCTCGGTGGTCATCGCCGACTCGACGGTGCGCTTCTCGAACCCGCCGGCGGCCATCGCCAGGCCGACGTCGCGGGCGGTGATGATCCCGATGAGTTTCCCGCCCGCATCGACGACAGGGAGTTGATGCACTCGCCGCTCCGCCATCTGATCATCCACCCCCGGAAGGAGTGCGTCGGGCGTGGTGGTCATCACCGGGCTGGTCATTCCGTCGCGTACAAGCATGGCGCGTCCCCGCTTTCGAGGTTGAAAGCCCACGATCTCATGCGATTCACATCCCCGCCTTCATGGCCATCGCGGGGTCCTCGCCCTCGTCGGCCATCAGTTCACTCAGGTGCACCGAGACGCACTCGGCCAGGCTGCGCAGGTCGTACCCGCCCTCGAGCGTCGAGACCAGCCGGCCGCCGCAATGCTTCTCCGCCAGGGCCTTGAGCCTGCGGGTCATCCAGGCGAAGCCGTGCGGCGAGACCTTCTGATGGGCCAGGGGGTCGTGCTCGGCCGCGTCGAACCCGGCGCTGATCAGCAGGAACTGCGGCCCGAATTGCTCGAGGGCGGGCAGGATCTTGCTCTCGAACGCGGCCCGGTACTCGTTGTCCCCGCTGCCGGGGGGCAGGGGCATGTTCAGCGTCGCCCCCTCGCCCTCGCCGACGCCCTTCTCCCAGGCGAAACCGGTGCCGGGGTAGAGGTAGGACGGGTGCTCGTGGATGCTCACGAACAAGACGTCCGGGCGATCCTCGAAGAGTTGCTGCGTGCCGTTGCCGTGGTGGACGTCGAAGTCCACGATGGCCACCCGCTCCAGGCCGTAGCGGTCGATCAGGTGCTGGGCGGCGATGGCGATGTTGTTCAAGAGGCAGAAGCCCATCGAGCGATCGAACTCGCAGTGGTGTCCCGGCGGACGGACGGGGGCGAAGGCGTTGTGGGCCCGGCCGGACATCACCGCGTCGGTCGCGGCGATCATGGCGCCGGCGGCCAGCAGGGCGGCGTCGTAGCTCCGGGGGCAGACGGCTGAGTCGATGGCGTCGATGTAGGACTCGCCCATCTCGCACGCCGCCTGGAGCCGACGGACGTAGGCGGGGTCGTGCACAGCCGTGATGCTCTCGAGCTCCGCGGGCTTGATGGGCAGGTGCAGCAGTTCGTCCCACTGGTGGGTGGCCCGGAGCTTCTGCACGATGGCCGTCAGCCGGTCGGGGCGCTCGGGGTGCCCCTCGCCGGTGGCGTGTTCGTTGCATCGCTCGTCATGAGCCAGGGCCGTGGTCATCGTCGAAGCATTATTACCCCCCCACCCCACAACCACAACGCCCCCCGTGGGGCGCTATTCCGCCACGAAAGGCCGTGCCTAGAATCTGGCAACCCTATGAACAACTCTTCCAAGACTTACAGCCGGATCGCTATCGTTCTGATCACCCTTGCGGCTCTGTTGTTTCTGGGGCTGCGATATCGTCAGGCCACCTCGGCCCAGGAGATTGACCTGACACCCGCCGCCGCCGCGGGTCAGGCGCCGGACTTCCCCGTCGGCCTGGACTGGCTCAACACGGATCATCCGGTCACGCTCAAGGAGCTGCGCGGGAAGATCGTGCTGCTGGACTTCTGGACCTACTGCTGCATCAACTGCATCCACGTCATCCCGGACCTGAAGAAGCTCGAGGCCCAGTTCCCCAATGAGCTGGTCGTGGTCGGCGTGCACTCGGCCAAGTTCGCAGCCGAGAAGGGAACCGACAACATCCGCCAGGCGGTGCTGCGCTATGACCTGGAGCACCCCGTGGTCAACGACGGGGACTTCCAGGTCTGGAACGCCTATGGCGCGTCGGGCTGGCCGACGTTTGTGCTGATCGACCCGCGGGGGCGCGTGGTGGCGAGCCGGTCCGGCGAGGGGGTTTACGACGCCTTCGCGTCCACCATGACCAAGCTCGTCAAGCAGTCCGAACGCCAGGGGGTGCTGGACCGCAAGCCGATCCACTGGTCGCTCGAGCGCGATCGTCGGCCGATGACGCTGCTGAGCTTCCCCGGCAAGATCGCGGCTGACGCGGCGAAGAACATCCTGTGGGTGACGGACTCGAATCACCATCGCGTCGTGGCCCTGTCGCCGAGGGGCGAGGTGATGCAGGTCATCGGCAGCGGGCAGGCGGGATTGGTCGACGGCTCGCTGGCCGAGGCGCGATTCAACAAGCCCCAGGGGTTGGCCATCGCGGGCGACAAGATCTATGTGGCCGACACGGAGAACCACGCCGTCCGCATGATCGACCTTACCGCGAAGAAGGTGACCACGCTGGCCGGCACCGGCGAGCAGGCCGAGAGAGGCTGGGGATGGACGGGGGCGAAGATCGCGCTCAATTCGCCGTGGGACCTGGTCGTCGTCGGCGACATGCTCTACATCGCCATGGCCGGGCCGCACCAGCTCTGGGAATTGGATCTTTCTTCCGGGGGCGGGGCGGCCAGGCCGTGGGCCGGCACGGGCATCGAGGACATCAACGACGGCCCGCGCGCCTCGGCGGACCTGGCACAACCCAGCGGCATCACCTTTGACGGCAAGGACACGCTCTACTTCGCCGACAGCGAGGTCAGCGCCGTCCGCCGGGCGGACCTGGGGCCGGACGGCAACGTCGGCACGCTCGTCGGGCACGGGCTGTTTCGCTTCGGTGATCGTGACGGGCTGATCGGTGACGCCCTGCTGCAACATCCTCTGGGCGTAGCCTGGCATGACGGCGTGCTCTACGTCGCCGACACCTACAACAACAAGATCAAGCGCCTCGACCCCCGCAAGGGAACCATCGAGACGCTCCTGGGCTCGGGCCAGGAGGGCATGACCGACGGCCCGCCCGGCGAAGCTCAATTCAACGAGCCCAACGGCCTGGCGTTCCTGGGTGACAAGCTCTACGTGGCCGACACCAACAACCACCTCATCCGCGTGTACGACCCGGCCGCGAACGCCGTCAGCACACTCGCCGTCACCGACCCCCGGAACCTTCTGGGCATAACCCCCGCCGCCTCGGGCGCCACGACCCGGCCCGCATCACCCTTAAGCCAGGCCACGCCGATCGAGCTGGCCCCCCAGGACGTGCACGCCGGCCAGGGCGAACTGGTCCTGAACCTCGTCCTGCCCGACGGCTACAAGCTCAACGACGCCGCCCCGTTCTACATCGGCGTCAGCAGTGAAAACCCCGCCGTGGCTGTGCCCGACGAGGCCTGGAGCGCCCGCAACATCCCCGACGCGGCGTTCCCGCTGCGCGTGCCGGTGACGCTGCACCCGGGCCAGACCACGATCACCGC
>JADZET010000148.1 GCA_020850375.1 Phycisphaeraceae bacterium
CCCAGGGCCGCATCCACACCTCCACCGCCACCGTCGCCGTCCTGCCCGAGCCGCAGAAGCTCGACATCCAGATCCCCGACTCGGACGTGCAGATGCACATCACCACCGCCCAGGGCCCCGGCGGACAGAACGTCAACAAGGTTGCCACGGCCGTCCACATGCTCCACGTCCCGACCGGCATCGAGGTCCGGATGCAGGAGTCCAAAAGCCAGCAGCAGAACCGCGTCAAGGCCTGGACGCTCCTGCGGGCCAGGGTGTTCGACCACTACCAGCGGATCAAGCAGGCCGAGCGGTCCGAGTCACGCTCCAAGATGATCGGCTCGGGCGAGCGGTCCGAGCGGATCCGCACCTTCCGGTGGAAAGAGAACATCGTGGTGGACCATCGCCTGAGCGAATCCTTCAACCTCCAGAGCGTCCTGGCCGGCGAGCTCGAGCCGGTGGTCGAGGCCCTGATCGCCCAGGACAAGGCCCAGCGGCTGGCGGCGATGTAAAGCCTTGGCCTTGAGCCATTTTCCAGCCGGGATTTCCCTCCTGGATTTTCCATTCCCAGCCGCCCAACTTCCGATAACAGGAGGGTGACACTCGCACGCACGGTTGTGGTTTGCGCCCTGCTGCTGGGCGCGCTGCTCGGGGCCCCCGCCGCGCCCGGCCAGACCGAGCCTTCGTCAGCCACCGCCCCGTCCCCAGCCTCCCCGCTGGACTTCCAGCTCGCCTCAGCCAACGCCGACGTCATCCCCGCGGGCTGGCGGCTCGTCCGCACCTTCGACTTCGACGAGCGTGAGTCCGGCAACTTCGAGAACCTGCCCCGCAACTGGTACGCCATCGGCCGGCCCCCGGACACCTCCGACCCCAACTTCCTCCGCCAGCCCCTGCACCAGCAGCTCGCCGACCGCTTCGGCTTCCCCGGCTATGCCCAGGTCGGCTTCGACAGCCGCCAGCATGTCAGCGGGCAGAACTCTTACTGGATGGGCATCCACGGCGGCAGCGCCGGGGCCTTCATGGAGATCGGCACCCTCCCGGCCGTCCCCGGCAGCGACTACCACCTGACCACCTGGGTCCGCACCAACGGGCTCAAGCACGCCAAGGCCACCCTCACCGCCTACTTCGTCGACGCCCAGGGCCGCAAGATCGAGGCCAGCGAGGTGCAGGCCGTGGCGCTGCCCGTCAACGACCAGTGGCAGTGGCTGAGCGTCCGCCTCCTGGGCGACTACCCCGAGGCGGCCTGGATCGGCCTGGAGCTGACCGTCCGCCAGCCCGACCAGCACGACCCCTCAGCCTTGGGCGAGCATCGCATCATCTACCAGGACGTCCAGGGCGGCGCCTGGTTCGACGACCTGATGGTCTGGCAGGTCCCGCGCGTGGTCGTCGGCACGCAGAGCCCGGTGAACATCATCCGTTCGCCGCAGCGCCCACGCCTGTGGGTGCACGTGCGTGACTTCAGCGTGCGCGTGCTGCGTGTCCGTGTGCGCGTCCACGACGTCGAGGGCAAGCTTGTCGACGAGATGACCCGCTCGCTCGGCGACAGCCAGGCCGGTCGGTGGTGGTGGGAGCCGCACCTGCCGCGACTGGGTTGGTACCTCCTGGAGCTGGGCCTGCTCGACGACCAGAAACCCGACGAGGACCTTGCCTCGATGGAGACGGTCTACGGCTCGCTGCTGTGGCTGGGCGCGCCGCGCTCCGGCCCGGGCGAGCCGGGCGTCAAGCTCGTCCTCGACGCCCAGGGCCGACCCAACGACGAGGTGGACCTGCTGCCGCAGTTCTTGGACCAGCTCGGCGCCGGCGGCGCGGTCGTCAGTTGTTGGCAGCCGCAGACCACCATGGACAGCCTCGACGAGCAGGCCGCCTGGCTCGACGAAGTGCTCGGCCGCATGACCAGTCGGGGCCAGGAGGTGACGCTGAGCCTCAACCCGCTGCCGATCGCCCTGGCCCATCAGATCAACGTCGACCTGGCCAGCCCGCTGTGGTTGTTCAGCCGACCGGTCGAGGGATGGATGCCCTACGTCCAGCCGCTGTTGATGCAGCAGGGCCAACGCATCCGCCGGTGGCAGCTCGGCCTGCCGGGCAAGGGCAACCTCGCCGGCGCGGAGGAACTGCCGCAGCTGATTCAGACGGCCCTGGCGACTATGCGCCAGCTCGCCCCCGGCCCGGAGCTGATCCTGCCCTGGGGGCTGACCTACGCCGCGCCCAAGCAGGCGCTCGACGACGTGGGCTACGCCCTGAACACGCCGACCGCCTTCCTGCCCCGCTTCCTGCCCGAAGCGCTCAACCCCTGGACGCACACCGACCCGCCCGCCGACGCCACGCTCTACCTGCGACAGCTCTCGGCCCGCGAGTACTCGCACGACCGCCGCATCGACGACCTGGCCCGCCGGATCGTCTACGCCTGGCGTGCCGCGCCCTCCCGCCTGGCCATGCGCGCCCCCTGGACCGTCTCGACCGATCGGCAGGTCCAGCTCCTGCCCGACCCGGTCGCCGGCGTCTTCGCCACCGTCGGCCAGCTCCTCGCCGGCCGCAGGTACGTCCAGAACCTGCCCCTGGGCGACGGCATCGAGGCCCAGATCTTCCACGGCCCGCGCGGCGGCATGCTCGCGGCCTGGAATGAATCCGCCGAGTCGCGGGACGCGGTCATCCACACCTACCTCGGCGAGAAGATCACCGTCACCGACGTCTTCGGCAACACGTTCACCCCCCCCACCGTCGACGGCCAGCAGATCGTCCCCCTGACCCACACGCCCCAGTTCATCGAGGGCATCGCCACCGAGTTGGCCGTCTTCCGCGCCTCGTTCCGTCTCGAACCGTCGCAGATCCCCTCGACTCAGGAGCCGCACCAGCACGCCATCCACCTCTACAACCCCTGGCCGCGCACCATCAGCGGCCAGATGCTCATCACCGACCCGCAGAGCTGGCAGATCGAGCCCCGCCGCACCACCTTCTCCATCCCCTCGGGACAGAGCGTGACGATCCCGCTGTGGCTGTCGTTCCCCGTCTCCGAGGTCGGCGGGCAGCAGACGATCCGGGCCCGCTTCGACTTCGTGGCCGACCGCCCCTACGCCATCGAGATGAGCACCAACGTCGAGCTGGGCCTGTCCTACCTGGACTGGGAGGCGCACCTGACGCTCGAGGATGGGCCCAACGGCCGCGTCGACCTGCTGGTCACGCAGGTCGTCCGCAACAAGGGCACGCAACCGCTCAACCTCTTCGCCTTCGCCCAACTGGCCGAGTTTTCCCGCCAGGAGCAGGTCATCTCACAGCTCCAGCCGGGCCAGTCGCTGATGCGCATCTTCCGCTTCCCCGACGTCGGCGAGCACATGCGGGACCAGTCCATCCGCGTCGGCATCCGTGAGGACGGCGGCCCGGCGGCGCTGAACAAGGTGCTGCGGCTGTATTAGCGCGAGGCGGGAGGATCAAGAATCGCTGATTCACGCCGTCGGCGGATTCCCGCCGGTCAGACGGATCACCTCGTCGAGGTCCTTGTCGCCGCGACCCGAGAGGCAGATCACCACGCGCTTGTCCGCCGGCATCTTCGCGGCCAGCTCCAGGGCCTTGCACACGGCGTGGCTGGACTCGAGGGCGGGAATGATGCCCTCGTGGCGCGTGAGCTTGAAGAACGCATCGAGGGCCTGCTGGTCCGTGACGTTGGTGTAGCTGGCGCGGCCGGTCTGGTGCCAGTAGGCGTGCTCGGGGCCGACGCCGGGATAGTCCAGCCCGGCCGAGATCGAGTGCACCAGCGCCGTCTGGCCGTCGTCGTCCTGGAGCACGAACGATCGCGTGCCGTGCAGCACACCCGGTTGGCCGAAGCAGAGCGTCGAGGCGTGATCGCCCGGGGTGTTGCCGCGCCCGCCGGCCTCGACGCCGACGAGCTGAACCGACGCATCGGCGACGAAGGGATAAAACATCCCCGCCGCGTTCGACCCGCCGCCGACGCAGGCCACCACCACGTCGGGCAGCCGGCCGAGCTGTTCGAGACACTGCTCGCGGCACTCGCGGCCGATGACCGACTGGAAATCGCGCACGATCATCGGGAACGGGTGCGGCCCGACGACCGAGCCGATGATGTAATGCGTCTGTTCGCTGCTCTCCATCCAGTCACGCATGGCCGCGTTGGTCGCGTCCTTGAGCGTGCGCGAGCCGGACTCGACCGGCACCACCCTCGCGCCCAAGAGCCCCATGCGGAGCACGTTCGGCCGCTGACGGCGCATGTCCTCCACACCCATGAACACGTCGCAGCTCAGCCCCAGCACCGCCGCCGCCGTCGCGGTGGCCACGCCGTGCTGGCCCGCCCCGGTCTCGGCGATCACGCGCTTCTTGCCCATCCGCAGCGTCAAGAGGCCCTGCCCCAGCGCGTTGTTGATCTTGTGGGCCCCGGTGTGCGCCACGTCCTCGCGCTTGAGGTAGATCCTCGCCCCGCCGATCGCCTTCGTGAGCCGGCTGGCGAAGTACAACGGCGTCGGCCGGCCGACGTAGTTCTTCAGGAGATCGTTCAATTGCTTGGCGAACGCGGGATCAGCCTTGGCGCTCTCGTACGCGTGCTTGAGCTGTTCGACCGCGGCGTAGAGCGTCTCGGGGACGTAGACGCCGCCGAAGTCGCCGAAATAACCCGCGGCGTTGGGCACGGAGGCCGTGGTGGGCGTGGACATGAGATTAAGTGTAGAAGCCCGCGGAAGCCCCGTCGACCCCCCCGCCCCCGGAAGGTGACTTAGGAAAGCATCTCACCCAAGTTGTCTGGCATCACGCGGCGCGGGCGAAGTCCGGCACGCTGTGGACCGCGTTCTCAAACGCCATGCCGAAGCTCGGACCCTGCGCCGTGACATCCACCCTCACGACCCGCGCGACCACGAACTTCTCACCCGACATCAGCACCTGCCCCGGCTGGGCCAATCCCAGGCGGACCTCCTGGCCGATCTCCAGCGGGCAGCGACCCGCCAGCCGGATCAACGCCCCGGCCGTCGAGAGGTTCTTCGTCCAGCCCAGGTGATAACGCCCCGTGACGGGGTCCTGGAGCTTGAGCGTCCGCACGATCGGCCAGCGCTGCCTGGCTCTCCGCTCTCCCGCGCTGACTTGGTCTGGCGTCATGGCTGTGTCCCCTTGGGTTACACCGCCACTATCGACGCGCCCGGCCAATGGCTTTACTATCCGACCCGATAACTTCCCCGCCCACGGCAAACTATCATGCCCCCTGAACCCCCCGCCCCCAATGGCAATCTCCTGGAACCCGCCATGGAAGTCTTCCGCTCGATCATCACCGTCAACCTCAACACCGCCATCGACCGCGTGCTCGAGGTCCCCGGCCTGGCCCTGGGGGCCCACCTCGCGGGCCGGCGGCTGAGCCGTTACCCCGCCGGCAAGGGCATCAACGTCACCCGCGCCCTGGCCACCCTCGGCCGGGCCAGCGTCGCCACCGGCTTCGTCGGCGAGGGCGAGCTCCAGGCGTTCGAGGAGTTCCTCGACGAGACCAGCCACCGAAAGGCGGTCTGCCAGCTCCTGTCCGTCCGCGGCCGGACACGCGAGAACATCACCCTGATCGATCCCGAGGCCCACACCGACATCCACGTCCGCGAGGAGGGCTACGAGGTCACCCGCCGCGACCTGGTCCGCATGCGCTCGAAGATCGGCCTGCTCGCCCGCCCCGGCACATTGGTGATCTTCAGCGGCTCAATCCCCCAGGGCATGACGGCCGAGGACATGCGTCCGCTGATCCACGCCGCTTCGGTCGGCGGTGCCGCCCTGGCGCTGGACCTCGGAGGTGAGCTGGCCCGTCAGACGATTGAGGAACTGACCGCTCCCGCCTCCGCCTCGCCCCCGCAGGGCTCGTGGCTGATCAAGCCCAACGCCCAGGAGCTCGTCGAGATGCTCGGTGTGCCGGCGACCAATGACCGGCACAAGCTGTTGGATCTCGTGCGTGGGCTGCTCGACCGCGTGACCTGGGTGGCCCTGACGCTCGGGGCCGAGGGGGCGATGCTGATCAGCCGCCAGGGCGCCTGGTCCGGCCGGCTGCCCATCCCCGCCGAGGCCGGCGGGACGGCGCTGCACACGGTCGGCTGCGGGGACAGCATGCTCGCGGGCCTGGTCGACGCCGCCGCTGACGGGTCCGAACCGGCTGACATGCTCCGCCACGGCCTGGCCTGCGCCACCGCCAACACCCTGGTGCCCGGGGCGGCCACCTTTGACCCTGACCAGGTCCGGAAATTCGAGCCCCTGGCCCAGATCGAGAAGCTGTCCTGACGCTCCCCGCCGACATTCACCACCGCGCCGGCCATGTTTGCCTGTCTTTACAACTGTCACTGACTCATTTGACGGTCTTGTCAATCCGCAGCAAGAAACCTTGCCTTAGCAGGTCAGGGGTTCTACCGTTCTGGACATCAGACCGATGGCCCGTTCCGGAGCAGGTGCAAACAATGTCCGCCAACGTCTAGTTGTCCCGATCACGAGTAGGTCGGCCCCTTTCAACCCTGCCGGCCGTGAATCACGATTCTTGAGACCCAAGTCCATGATCCCCGCACGTGAGTTCCTAGATGTCGTGCTTCCCGCCCTGGCCCAGGGCGATGCCGCCGCCGTGGCGGGACAGGTCCTGGCCCGCTGGCGACCGGTCCAGGTCTGCGCACTGCTCAACAGGGGCGACCTGGATACCCGGCGCGTCGCCGCCATGACGCTGGGCCTCGTCGGCGACCGCACCGTCGTCCACTGCCTGGCCATGGCCCTGCACGACCCCGACCTGACCGTCAACCAGATGGCTGAGCACTCGCTCTGGGCCATCTGGTTCCGCTCGGCCAACCCGGTCGCCCACGAACCCTTCCAGCGCGGCCTGACCATGCTCAGCGAAGAGGAATACCACCAGGCCATCGATCATTTCGAGCAGGCCTACGAACGCGACCCGGAATTCGCCGAGGCCTACAACCAGTGCGCCATCGCCCACTTCTTCCTCGACCAGTGGCAGGAAGCGATCGAAGACTGTCGGAGAACCCTGCTCCAGATGCCCATCCACTTCGGCGCCATGGCCAGTATGGGCCACTGCCACGCCCAGCTCGGAGAACTCGACCTGGCGCTCGAGTGCTACCGAAGCGCCCTGGCCATCAACCCGCGCATGACCGCCATCCGTGCCGCCGTCTCCCGCATCGAGGCCTGCCCCCAGACCTGCAAGACCCGCATCAAGAAATGCCCGCCCCGCTCTGAGTCGGCGCCGGAGTCTTAGCCTCGTACGCAAGCACCCGCTCCACCTCGTCCGCCGCCCGCTCCATCCCCAGCCTGGCCGGATCATTGACCAGGCCCTCCGCCACGCGCCGTCTCTCCCGCGGATCGACCAGCTTCTTCATCGCCGCCGCCAGCGCCGGCACGTTCCGGGGGTCGGCGATCACCTGATCACCGTCCAGCCAGTCGCTCGACCCGTCGAACGCTGAGCCGATCACCGGCACGCCGCAGGCCAGCGACTCGATCACGATCGCGCTGGCCGCGTCGAAGAAGATCGGCGCCACCGTCGCGTCCGCCGCCGCCAGCAGTTCCGCCCGCCGGGTTGTCTCGCCGACGACGCGGACGTGGTCCCGCACGCCGCACCGCCCGATCAGCCGCAGCACCCGGTACGACAACGGCCCGGCCAGGACCATCGCCGCGTCGGCCCCCTGCGCCCGCAGCATGGCCAGCGCCCGCAGCGCGGGCTCAAGCCCCTGCCGCCCCAGGTCGCGCGCCGCGAAGAGGAACAGCGTCGTGCCCGGCCCGATGCCCCAGGCCGCGCGGAGGCTCCGCCTGACGCCCGCGCGTTCCTGCTCGTCCAGCGGCGCCAGGCTCGTGCCGCGACGGATCACCTCGACCTGATCGTCGGCGACTCGCCCATGCCTGGCGATCTGCTCACGCACGTACGCGCTCACCGCCACGCGCCGTCGCACGCCCGAATCGCGCAGCGTCCGCCGCTCGAGCCACAGCAGCACCTGCACCCGCGGCAGCAGCCACGGCTCATGCCGCTCGATCCAGCTGAGCATCGTCATCGGTCCGCCGTCGCGCAGACGCGCCAGCACCTCGCGCTGCACGCCCGACGAGGGCATCAGCACCGCCGCCGGCGCCGTCGAGGTCAGCGACAGCGAGACATCGAAACTCCCGTTCGCAAGCTGATCTTTCGCCCACCGGTGGAACCGCCACAGCCGCAGCGGTCCCATCCGCCAGCCGTGCCGTCCCCCCCCGCCGGGGATCATCGCCCGCATCGTCACCCCCGCCGGCACGCTCACGTCCGGCGTCACCGTCGCCGCCAGGATCGTCACCGCGTGCCCGCGCCCGGCCAGCAGCCCCGTCAGCTCCGCCGCCGCGGCCTCCATGCTCCCCATGCCCGGGTCATAGCGCTCAATCAGGATCGCGATGTTCATGATCCGCCCCAACGCCCGGACCCGGCCACGAACTCAGCCCTACGCCGACTCAGGGCGAGCCGCCGGCCGGCCGACCAGTGACGCGACCTGCTCATACACCACTGCCGGGGAGATCTGCCGCAGGCACTGGTGCTCGTCGGCCGTCTGACGCAGCGGGCACTTGCGCTTCTGGCAGGGGCTGCAATAGACCTTGACCCGCACCTGACGCTCGAGGTCGAACCCCGTGTCGGTCCACGCCGGGTCGGTCGGCCCGAAGAGGGTCACCACCGGCACCCCCAGCGCCGCCGCCACGTGGCGCGGCCCGGCGTCATTACCCACCAGCACGGCCGCCCGACGGATGACGCCCTTGAGCAGCCTCCGGTCCGACTCAACATGCGACAGGTTCACGATCGGCCGCTGCGCCGCGGCGATCACCTTCTCGATGACGGTCCTTTCCTTGGCCGAACCCACCACGGCCACCCTCGCGCCCAATTCCGCCGCGCAACGGTCCGCCAGCTCGGCGTACCGATCCGCAGGCCAGGCCCGTGCCGGCGCGTGCCGGTCCGCCGGGACCATCAGCACCAGCGGCCGGGAATGATCGCCCGGGACACCCGCCCGCGCCAACAGCGCCGCCGCCGCCGCGTCGTCCTGCGGCCGGGTCAACAGCTCGAGCGTCGGGTCCGGGTCCACCGCCCCGAGGTAGCGGGCGATGCCCAGGTAATACTCATGCGTCGGCACCGGCACGAAGCCGCCGACCCGACGTCTGGCCAGCAACCGATCCGTCAGCAGCGTCGCCCGGCCGTCGCGGGCATAGCCGACCCGCCGCTCGATCCCCGCCATCCGCGTCAGCAGCGCCGTGCGGAAGCTGTTGGGCAGGATCACCGCCGCGTCGAACTTGCCCCCGGCCAACCGACGAGACAGCTCGAACAGCCCATCGCGCAGCCCCGGCCGAACACTCACCACCCGGTCCACCCAAGGGCAGGGGTCCAGCACCCCCCGGCAGTCACGCTTGACCAGGGCCGTGATCCTCGACTGAGGGTAGTGGCTCCGCAGCGCCCGCAGCGTCGGCGTGGCCATCACCACGTCGCCCAGCGACGAGGGCATCACCACCAGCAATCGGCGCGGCGGCCCGCCATGGTTCTGTTGCTCATGAAGATTCAACGCCATCGAATAACACCCACTGCCCCCGGAAGTCGCGCCCGAAGGGCCACGCCCGGAAACGGCCTGACAATCCTACCGTCTTGCCTCGTGGTTCGCCGTCGGAGGGTCGGGGTATCGGCCTACCGCCGCGGCAGCAGCACCGCCAGGACCATGAGCTGGACCATCAGCCCCGCCCCCAGGGCCTTGAGGAACGTGCCCGGCTCGCCCGAGCTGAGCGAGAAGCCCACGATCAGGCAGATCACCGCCACCACCTGCAGCGCCAGGGCCACGATGTGCCGCGG
>JADZET010000149.1 GCA_020850375.1 Phycisphaeraceae bacterium
AGCCGCGGATGGCGGCGCGCTTGCGGATCAGCGGGGTGACGTCCACCACGCCGGGATGACCCATCAGGCCGTAGATCCAGATCGTGCCGTGCTGGGCGAGGCTGGTGATCTCCATCTCCAGGTGCGGGCCGGCGGCGACGGGGTCGAAGTAAACGTCAATGCCCTTGCCGGCGGTGAGGTTCTTGAGGTCGCGATACCATTTGCGGTCCGAGCCGTCGGGCTCGCGGGTGACGAGGATGTGCTCGTAGGCGGCGGTGTCGAGCGCGGCGAGGCGGTCGCGTTTGGCCTGGCTGGTGGTCAGGCCGATGGGGATCGCCCCGGCGGCGCGGACGATCTGGGCGGCGGCGAGCGCCACGCCGGACGACGCGGCGGGCAGGCCGACGACCTGGCCGACGGCGATGTTCTGCTTCCAGATCAGGCAGCTCCAGGCGGTGAGGTAGGTCAGCCAGAGGGCCCCGAGCTGGGCGTCAGGAATCGCCTGCGGGGCGGGGACGACGCCCTCGGCGGCGCAGACGTAGTGCGAGCGGTAGGTGCCGCCCGAGCCCATGCCGGGACGCGGGACGTCGACGCCGAGGGTCACGCGCTGGCCGACCTGGCGGGTTGTGACGCCCTGCCCCACCGCCTCGATCACGCCGCCGCCCTCGAGGCCGGGGGTGAAGGGAGGCTCGCCCGAGGCGATACGGTACTCGCCGCGACGGGCCATCAGGTCGGCGTGGTTCATGCCGATGCTCGTCAGGCGCACCACCACCTGGCCCGGGCCGGGCTGCGGCGTGGGAATCTCGACGAGCTTGAGCTGCTCAAAACCGCCGAACGCTTCGACCATGATCTGCTGGGCCATGGCGGAACATCATAAGGCATCGAAGGCCGAACTTCCCGAGGCCGCGCGACTGTTCACGGCGTGGACTGCTGAGGCTGCTCCTGGGGTTGCTGCTGTTTGGGCTGTTGGAGCAACTGCTGGAGCAGGCCTTCGATGGGCCGGGGCGGCGACTGTTGCTGGGACGGCTCGGCGGGCTGCTGCGTCTGCTCCGTGGGGGCAGGTTGCTGCATCGACTCGGGCAGGGGCGGCATGGTCGGACGGTTCGGCCAAGCCGAGGAGACGTCGGCGTCGCCGGACGTGGTCTGGGAGAGGAAAGCGTCGAGCAGGCCCGCCGCGGCGCCGAGTCTGGCGTCACCGCCGAGCTGCCCGAGCAACTGACCAGCGGCCTGCTGTTTGATCGCGGCCTGGGCGATCTGCTTCACAAACGGCCCCATGTCCACCTGCGGGCTCTCGATCGAGCCCCGCACGGGGAACTGGTACACGGCGGCCGCATCCACGACGCCCAGTTTTCGCAGGGCCGGCACGCGGCGGAGCAACGATTCGCCCAGGATGCCCATGTTGGCATCGAAGGTGTGGTCGACCAGGTTGATCCGGCCCTTGACGCCCAGGGCATTGAGCTGGTCGGACATCCACAGATCGTTGGTGCTCACCACGCCGTTGCGCAGCGAAGCCTCGAGCGGGCCGAAGGTCATGCTGGTGATGCCGCGCGTGGTCGTCTGGTCAGAGCTCTGCGGCATGACGGACTGCGTGACGACACCCAGCGTGGTGGCGAGCATGCTCAGCGCCTTCTCCCAATCGCGCTGGGCCCAACTCCGCGAGAGCGACACGGTGCCCAGGTCGAGCTTGGCGTCCAGGGCCAGCTTGCTCAGGTCCCACTGGGCCAGGGGCAGACTCAGCGTGTCCTTCCTGAGCGTGAGCTTGATGGGCTGGTCCGACGAGCGGACGCCGACGAGCAGCGGGCTGCCGTACTTGAGCAGGGAGTCGCCGAGCTGCTCGGTCAGGACCACGGAGAAGACGGCGTCGGATCGCAGGTGGAGCGTGCGGTCGGCGTCAATGGTCAACGCGGCGGGGGCGTCGATGTTGGGGCTGCGCAGCAGGATGTCCACGTCGCCGGGGTACCGCCCCTTGGCCGTCAGCGAGACCCAGGGGCCGAGCGTCTGGACGTAGGCGGGGTCCAGGCCGAGCGTGCCGACGAGCAGGCTCGTGGGGAGCTGCTCGACGGCCGTGTCGGTGACGATCACGGCGTGGGCGAGGTCGAGCTTCCCTTGGCCGTCAATTAGACCCGTGATCTGCGTGTCGCTGCGCAGAGGATTAGAGGTGCGTGTGCCGGCCGCGGCGTCGACGCCGACGACCTGCCCTTGCAGATTGAGGTGAATCAGCTTCCGGGGATCTTCGGTGGAGACGGCCACACCCAGGCCCTGCAAAGCCAGGGGGGTGCCGTCGGCCCGGCGGAGCGAGAGCGTGGGCACGGTGGCCTGAAGGTTGAGCTTGGCGGTGGACAGATCGACTCCGCCGGCTTGATCCGGGCTAGCTGAGGGCTTGAAACCGATGCGGGCCTGCGGGATCGTCAGTGAGACGTCTACGGGATCGACGAGCTGCCACGTGGAATTCGCGTCCGATGGGCCCGCCGAGGACGCCAGCCAGGCCGCGAAGCTCTCGGGCGTGAGCTTGAGAACCACGCGGTTGTCGCTGCCGATGAGCTGGATGGACCGGCCGGGCAGCCACTGGACGCTGGCCAGGGCGCTGAGGCGCGGGGCCTGAAGCATCATCTGGACCTCGGCCCCGGAGTCGGGGCTGAGGTACTGGGTCGTCCACTCCAGACGGTCCACGGTCGGGCCGATGAGCGAGACATACCGGCCGGGCTGGGAGGGCGTCGTGCCGGCTGAGCCGGCGAGCTGATCGATCAGGGCGACGGGCAGACCCTCGACGCGCACCTTCGACTGTGCGCCGTTGATGGCCGGCAGCTTGTCGAGATTGGCGGTGGATTGGCTGGTGATCTTGGCTGATTGGCCGGCATATCCGAGCTGGGCGGTGAGTTCGGAGGCGAGGCTCTGGCTGGCGGGATCGGTCCGGGCGGTGAGCGTGACGTCCGAGAGCGACAGGCCGTTGAGCTTCGGATCGCCGTGCAGGGACAGGCGGTCGAGGCTGAGCGTCAGGCCGGCCT
>JADZET010000150.1 GCA_020850375.1 Phycisphaeraceae bacterium
AATTCACGGCCGAGACCTACGGCGTGATGGTCTACCAAGAGCAGGTGATGCAGATCGTCCACGAGCTTGGGGGCATCCCGCTCCGCGCTGCCTACACGCTGATCAAGGCCATCAGCAAGAAGAAGCGTGACACGATCGACTCCAACCGCGAGACGTTCATGCAGGGCGCGGCCAAACACGGGCTGCCCACCCCCGACGCGCAGAAGCTCTGGGACATGATCCTCCAGTTCGCGGGCTACGGCTTCAACAAGTCGCATTCGACGGGCTACGCCATCGTGGCCTACCAGACGGCGTACCTCAAGAGCTATTTCCCGATCCAGTACATGGCGGCCGTGTTGACGTATGAATCCGTCAACACCGACAAGGTCGTCGAGTACATTGACGAGTGCCGGCACCTGACGCTGCCGGCCCCCGCCGGGTCGAATGCTCCCGGCACCCCCGGCACTCCCGGAAAGCGCGGCGTCGAGATCCGCCCACCGGACATCAACTCCTCCGGCATCGGCTTCACCGTGGTCTACGACGAGGGCGAGGCGCGCGACCCGGCCTATGGGCACATCCGGTTCGGCCTCTCGGCCGTCAAGGGCGTGGGCGACAAGGCCATCACGGCCATCACCGCCGCACGCGACAAGGGCGGGCCCTTCAAGAGCCTTTACGACTTCGCCGAGCGCGTGCCGCTGACGACGGTCAACCGCGCGACAATCGAGGCGCTGATCAAGTGCGGGGCGTTCGACTCGATCCACGGGCAGGACAAACGCGCCTGCCTGATGCAGGCGCTCGACGCCGCCCTGGCGGCCGGGCAGCGTGCCGCGGCCGACCGCGACTCGGGGCAGATGAACTTTTTCGCGGGATTGGCCGGCCCAGAGGGGAAGAATGGGGGCAAGGAGGATTCCGGAGAACCGGAGATCATCCTGCCCAAGACCGAGCCCTGGGGTCGCAACGAGACGCTCAAGCACGAGAAGGACGCCCTGGGCCTGTACGTCTCGGCCCATCCGATGGACTGGCACCGCGACACGCTGCGGAGCTTCTCGAGCGCCACGGTGGCGGAGCTGCGCGGGCTGCCGGCCGAGACGGGCGTGGTCGTCGGCGGGATGCTCACACGGGTGAAGATGACGGTGACCAAGTCCGGCCGGAACCCGGGCGCGAAGATGGCCATGATCGGCGTGGAGGACGACACCGGCTCGATCGAGGGCGTGATCTTCGCTGACGCCTACGCCATCTACGCCAACTACATCACCCCGGACCGGATCGTCCTGCTCAAGGGTAAGGTGGACCGCCGGCGCGAGGAGCCGAATCTCATCGTCGAGGAGGTCATCCCCGTCGAGGAGGCGCCGGCGAAGCTGACGCGGGCGGTGAAGATTGTTCTGTCCGATCCTTCGGGCAGGGCGGGGCTCAACGGCGAATGGAACAAGCTGCGGGAGCTCTTGCGTGGGGCGTCGATGGGAACGCAGGGCATGTTCTCGCCCGTGGTGTTCGAGGTTCGGCAGGGGGACCAGGTGGTGGAGCTGCGTGCCAACGGCCTGCGGGTGCACGCCGGGAGCGACCTGGCTGAGCGGGTGGGCATGGTGCTGGGGGGCATGGGCAGGTGCGAGCTCTTGGGCCCGGTGCGCGTGGCGGCGGGCGTGGGGTCGCGGGGTGCGAGGCAGGCGATGCCCATGTTCAGCAACTCGGCTGAGGCCTGTGCCAGCATCGACCGGTATTAGCATCTGAACCGATTTGGCACGGGTGATGCAAAACCGGCTCGTTGCGTGTACTCTGGGGGGATGGGTGGTGGTCGTGGCATGTGATGACGGCCAGGTGTGGGGATGCGTCGGCGGCCGATCGCAGCGTCAAGGCGTAACCCTTCCGGGGCTTTCCGGGTCTGTCGGATTTCCGGGAATGGACTTCCGGGGGCGGGGGTCCGGTGCACGAGTAGTCCCGCGTGGGAGGTCAACGTTTGCGCAGAAGTCGACGGCCGATCGTCATCGCGTCCCGCAAGAGCCTTCTCGCCCGCACACAGGCGGAGCAGGTGGGCCGTCTGCTCTCACAGCTTCACCCGCAACTGTCGGTCGAGTTCTGCTGGGTCGAGTCCGAGGGGGATCAGAACCCGCAGGCCCCGCTGGCGGCCAACACGTCGGGGGTCAAGGGCCTGTTCACGCGGGCGGTGGCCAAGGCCGTGCTCGAGGGCAGGGCGGACCTGGCGGTGCACAGCATGAAGGACATGCCGGCCGACTCGGCCGGTGGTTTCGAGCCGGCGGTCAAACGCGGCCGGGGCCGGCCCCGATCGCTGCCGCCGGCCGAGGGCGTCGCCGGGGCGGGATTGATCATCGCGGCCGTGCCCGCTCGCGTGGATCCGCGGGACTGCCTGGTGGGGCCGGGCGTGACGAGCCTCGACGACCTGCCGCCCAGCGCGGCGGTGGGCACCTCCAGCCCACGCCGGGCGGCGCAGTTGCTCCGCAGCCGACCTGATCTCAAGATCGAACTGATCCGTGGCAACATCGACACCCGCCTGCGCAAGGTCATGCAGGACCGGCAGCACGCCGCGACGCTGCTGGCCGCCGCGGGCATGCTCCGGGCCGGGTTCGCTGAGCACGCCGCGTCGCCGCTGGACCCCTCGATGATCCTGCCCGCCGCGGGGCAGGGGGCCTTGGCCGTGCAGTGCCGGTCGGACGACCACACCACCCTGGCTCGCTGCCTGCCGCTGAACGATCCGATCTCCGCCGCGGCGGTGCACGCCGAGCGGGCCGTCCTTCGCGCCCTCGGCGGCGACTGTCACTCGGCCATCGCCGTCCTTGTTGAGCCGATCCGGTGGACCACCTCGCCGTCGTCGCGCAGCGGGGCCGGTTGGCGTCTGCGGTCGCGGGTGATCAGCCACGACGGTCAGCGCATGGCTGAGGTGGACCTCTCCGGGCCGGACAAGGCGCTCGACCGTCTGGTTCGCGAGGCGGTTGACGCCCTCTTGGCTCAGGGAGCCAAGGACATCCTGGCCCAGAGCACGGCGTCCGCCGCGGCGCCCGCTCCCAGCCTTGCCCCAAGGCAATGACCGGCCGGAAAAGCTATACTCTTGCCTCTTTGGTCCGGTTTCGTCACGCCGGCGCCTCCATACCATCCTGCCGAGCCGGGGCTTCTGGTCCGGCCGGTGTTTGAAGCTTCACGCAGGAGTTCGTCATGCCGACCCGCAAGCCGTTCGTCGGGGGGAATTGGAAGATGAATCAGCACGGGGCCGAGGCCGTCGCCCTGGCTGAGGCCGTGGCCAAGAAGTTCACCGCCACCGACAAGGTCGACGTCGCTGTCTTCCCCGCCTTTCCGTATCTGGCCCCGGTCGGCCAGGCGCTGGCCAAGGCCGGCTCGGGCATCAAGCTCGGGGCGCAGGATTTCTATGTCGAGCCCAACGGCGCGTTCACCGGCGAGGTGTCGCTGTCGATGCTCAAGGACGTCGGCGTCAAGGTCGTGCTCGTGGGCCACTCCGAACGCCGGCACGTGCTCGGTGAGACCGACGTGCTGATCAACCGCAAGGTCCGCGCGGCCCTGGACGCGGGCTTCGAGGTCATCCTCTGCGTCGGCGAGAAGCTCGAGCAGCGTGAGGCGGGGATGACCGACGGCGTGAACATGGCCCAGACGCTCTACGGCCTGGCGGGCGTCAAGCCCGAGCAGATGGCGCGGGTGACGATCGCGTATGAGCCCGTGTGGGCCATCGGCACGGGCAAGAACGCCACGCCGGCCGACGCGCAGAGCGCCCACCAGCGCATCCGCGACTGCGTGAAGTTCGGCGTCTTCAGCGGCGACGCGAAGGCCCAGGCCATCGGCGACGCGGTCCGCATCCAGTACGGCGGGTCGGTCAAGGGCTCGAACGCGGCCGAGTTGTTCGCCCAGCCGGACGTCGACGGCGGGCTGATCGGCGGGGCGTCGCTCAAGGCCGATGAGTTCACGGCCATCCTCGACGCGGCGGCCAAGAAGAAATAACCAGGCGGCCACCCCGAAGGGGCGGCCGGCCTTGGACAGGTTCCCTGGCATCCTCCAAGCAAAGGTTGAATCATGCTGGTCCTAGGCGGAATTCTCGTGAGCGTGCTGGCCATCCTGGCGGTGGCGGTGTCGGTGCTCTTGATCCTCTTGATCCTGATCCAGAAGCCGCGCGGCGGCGGCCTGTCGGCGGCCTTCGGCGGCGGCGGGGCGGTGCAGACGGCCTTCGGCTCCAAGGTCGGCGACGTGCTGACCTGGGCGACGGTGGTCTTCTTCGT
>JADZET010000151.1 GCA_020850375.1 Phycisphaeraceae bacterium
CCCCCCAACCTCCTGCTCATCCTCGCCGACGACCTCGGCTACGGCGACCTCGCCTGCTACGGCAACCCCGACATCCCCACCCCCAACCTCGACAACCTCGCCTCCTCCGGCCTCCGCTTCACCGACGCCTACGTCACCGCACCCGTCTGCTCACCCTCCCGCGCCGGACTCCTCACCGGCCGCTATCAACAACGTTGCGGCCACGAGTTCAACGGCGGCGACACCCCCGGCGCCACCCTCGAATCCTTCGGCCTACCCACCTCCGAACGCCTCCTCGCCCAAGACCTCGCCGACGCCGGCTACGTCACCAGCCTCGTCGGCAAGTGGCACCTCGGCGTCGCCCCCCAATTCCACCCCCTCCGACGCGGCTACCACGAGTGCTACGCCTTCCTCGAAGCCTGGCGACACTACCTCAATCCCCCCGCCGAAGCACGCCCCTTCTACCGCAACCTCGACCCCACCCCCCAATCCCCCCACGACCTCACCGAAACCCTCACCCAAGAAGCCCAAGCCTTCCTCCATCGCAACGCCCATCGCCCCTTCTTCCTCCACCTCGCCTACAACGCCCCCCACACCCCCCTCGAAGCCGCGCCCCAATATCTCTCCCGCTTCCCCCACGTCACTGACCCCATCCGCCGAACTTACTACGCCATGGTCTCCGCCCTCGACGACGCCGTCGGCCAACTCACCCAAACCCTCCGCGACCTAAACCTCGAGGAAAACACCCTCGTCCTCTTCCTCGTCGACCACGGCGCGCCATCCCACATCACCCCCGGCAGCAACGCCCCCCTCCGCGGCCACAAATCCCAACCCTACGAGGGCGCCCTGCGCATCCCCTTCCTCGCCTCCTGGAAATCCCACATCCCCCCCGCAACGGTTTGCTCCACCCCCATCAGCACCCTCGACATCTACCCCACACTCCTGACCCTCGCCGGCAAATCCCCTCACCACGACCACCCCCTCGACGGCCTCTCCCTCTTACCCCTCTTCGACAACCCGCAATCCACGCAACCCCATCACCCCGCCCTCTACTGGCGCATGGGCAAGCACGCCGCCATCCGTCGCGGCCCCTGGAAGCTCGTCCGCTCCAAAGAGCACCCCTGGCAGCTCTACAACCTCGACCAAGACATCGCCGAATCCCACGACCTCTCCCTCGACCACCCCGCCCTCGCCCAAGACCTCCTCGCCGACTTCAACCGCTGGCAAGCTCAGCTCTAAATTCTCAATACAGCTTCACCACGGAGATCACAGAGGACACGGAGAAGACACCGAGCCGATCCCAACTATCTATCCTGCCTCTCTCTCCGTGTCTTCTCCGTGCTCTCCGTGTCCTCCGTGGTTAATCTGCCTTAAATATTTTTTTCATGACACGCCTTGAACTTCTTCCCGCTCCCGCACGGGCAAGGATCATTCCGCTTCGCCGTCCGCATCGCCGCCGCCCGCCGCCGATCCTCCTCCGCGTACATCCCCATGATCTCCGCCGGCGCCCTCTGCCCCCGCAGCAGCTCCGCCATCACCCGCATCGGCCCATCCACGTGCTTGAAGAACGCCTTGTACCCCGGGCAAAGGTAATTCAATCCCTCCTCCCCGTCCGGCGTCTTGATGAACCGATCCTTCGGGCAACCCCCATGACACACAAACCGCACGTCGCACTTCAAACAATACCCCGGAAGCGTATCAAACTTGTCCTGCCCGAACTTCCTCTGCTGCGGCTCCGCCACCAATTCCGCCAGGTGCTTCTCCCTGATATTCCCCAGCTTGTACGTCAACTCCACGAAGTGATCGCACGAATACACATCCCCCGTGTGCTCCATCGCCAGCGCGTCCCCGCACGTCTTGCTGTGCACGCACAACCCCGACGGCTCACCCGCCCACGCCGCCAGCGCCACGTCGAACATCTGCACGTACACCTTCCCCACGTCGCGCCTCACCCACTCCTCGAACACATCAATCAGGAACCGCCCATACTCCTCCCCCTTGATCGACCGCTCCGTCACATGATCCCCCACCTGCTCATACAGCGGCCGATCCCGCCACGACGTCCAAGCCTCCGTCGACTCCCCCGCCAGCCGCTCGACGATCGGGATGTACTGCTGAAACGCCGACCCGCACTCATCCCGCAGAAACCGATACACCTCCCGCCCCTTCCCCGCGTTGGCGTGGTGCAGCGTCGTCAGCGTGTTGTACTCCACCCCATGTTTTCGTAGCAGCGCCAACCCCTCCATCACCTTGTCGAACGTCCCCGATCCCCCCTTGTTCACCCGATACGTGTCATGGATCGCCCTGGGCCCATCGATCGAGATCCCCACCAGAAAGTTGTTCTCCTTGAAGAACCCAGCCCACTCATCATCCAGCAGCGTCCCGTTGGTCTGAATGCTGTGAATCACCCGCATCCCCGGCCGCTTGTATTTCTCCGCCAGCTCCACCGTCCTGCGAAAAAACTCCACCCCCATCATCGTCGGCTCCCCGCCCTGCCACGACAGGTTCACCTCCGGCACCGGCTGCGCCTCGATCACCTGCCTCACATACGTCTCGAGCAGATCCTCCGCCATCCGGAACCTGCTCCCCGGATACAGCATCTCCTTCGACAGAAAAAAACAATACGCGCAATCCAGATTGCACACCGCCCCCGTCGGCTTCACGAGCATATGAAACGCCCGTCGCCCCCCCGGAATCTTTTCCAACCTGCCCGCCACGTCCTCTACCATCGCGCCTGTCCTAAGCCCAGGCATGGCTATGCCTGGGTCCGATGTCTTAATAATCTCTCCCATCACACCCCCCCTCCCCACCGCTTCACCCCCCAGCACAACCTCGCCCCATCCTCCCTCAGCGTCTCCACGCTCGTCGCCACCGCCCCCCGCTCCGTCCGCGACGCCAACAGCGCCAATTCCACGATATACGCCACCCGCATCCCCGCCAATCCCCCCGCGAAATGCGTGAACGTCGCCGGATGCTCCCCCTCCCCCTTCCACTGCCGCCTCTGCACCACCCACCGCAGACCCGCCTCCTCCAGCGCCGCGTCGAACCGCTCATCCTCCGCCGCCTCCATCGCCAGAATCGTGTGCCCCCGCCACACGCCCCCCGAATGAAAGTCCATCGCCAACGCCACCCCCGTCCGCGCCGCCTCTCGCTCAAGAAAACCCATGATCCCCCCCATCGTCGGATGCCCGAACCGCCGATCCCACACCCGATTCATGTTCGGGTCCCCCTCCCCCGGCATCACCAGATACGAGTCCACGTTCACCACCGGCATCACGATCCACCGCGTCCTCCGCATCAGCTCCGCGTCCCGCCCCGCCTCCTCCATCGCCCCCGCCATCACGTGAAACCCCACCCGCTCCGCCATCGAATGCTGCCCCGCCTGCAAGTAGATCGCCGCCGCATCCGGGTTCCCGATCTCCACCGCCCGCAGCGCCCGCCCCCCCGGCGACACACCCAATTCATGCACCCGCCCCCCATATCGCTCCGCCACCTCCCGCATCCACCCCTCCGCCATCCCCACGCTCACGATCGGGCTCGCCGCCACCACCGCCTCATCCGCCTCAAACGCATGCGCAAACTCCAGCAACCCCTGATGCCCCATCGCCGTCCTTCGCATCGTCCCCCCGCTCGGCCGACCCCACGTCGCACCCCCATCCTCGCTCACGCACGGCCCCATCATCATCCAGCTCGCCCCCGGGCAACGAAACTTCAGCGTCTTCCCTCTCGCCCCCCGCACCCGAAACCCAAACCAGTCATTCATGCAATGCCCATGCACCGCCGGCGAGAACACCACCGTCCCATCCCCGACCGCAAACGCCCGCCCCAACGACCCCTCCTCAAACCCCGCCTCAATCACCACCCCCCCCGGCAGCTCCCTCTCACCCCCCACCCCCAGATCCCCCGCCAACCGCGCCCCCACCGAAAACCTCGCCCCCTCGGTCTCCGCCATCCCCGTCGCATCCCCCACCACCAACCGCATCTCTTCTCCCACGCCCTCGCCCGGCGTACCAAACCCCTGCACCACCCCCACGCACCGCGCCTCCCCCGCTCCCCGCTCCGTCAGGTACACCGCCGCGAACGATCCCTCCTCCGCATAAGGCTCACCCGTGTACACCCGATCATGCAGCACCGCCGCCGCCTGATACCACGTCCCAGCCCGCATCAAGTCGAACGCAATCTCCCCGCGCACGTTCCGTCGATACGCCCCGCACCACCACTCGAACATCAGCGACCCCACCTCATCCACCCAGAGTCTCCACCCCCACTTCTCTCCCTTCGCCTCCGCCAACTGCACCCCGCACAACCGCTCCCCCCACCTCACCCCCACCTCAACCGTAAAACACCGGACCCCGGGTATCGTCTCCAACCTATCCGCCGCGTCACTAACCATCGCACCTGTCCTAAGCCCAGGCATGGCATGCCTGGGTCGC
>JADZET010000152.1 GCA_020850375.1 Phycisphaeraceae bacterium
CACCCCGCGTTGTCTGCACCTGGCCGAGATCTCGCACCTGCACGCCGCCGGCCTGCCCGCCTCGACCAGCGGCATCAAGGCCAATCACGACTGATCAGGCGTTCGACTCATCATGGCACTACGACTCCTGCTCATCTTCGTCGGTGGCGGCTTCGGCTCGATGCTGCGCTACTTGCTCAGCGGCTGGACGCAACACCTCGCCGGTGTCTCCTTTCCCCTGGGCACGTTGGCCGTCAACGTCATCGGCTGCATCGCCATCGGCTTCCTGGCCACGCTCTTCACCGGCCCCTATCTCGTGCGGGAAGAGGTTCGCCTGGCCCTGCTCGTCGGCGTCCTCGGCGGGCTGACGACCTTTTCGAGTTTTTCCTGGGAGACCCTCACCCTCGCCCAGCAGGGCCAGTGGACCCTGGCCGGCCTGAACGTGCTCTTGAGCAACGGCCTGGGCTTAATCGGTGTTTGGGCTGGCGCGAAAGCGTCGCTGGCATTGTTCGGCTCATAAGCGTTCGCAATCCTCACAAGGAATCAGCCATGAAAATCCCCGAGAACGGCTGCCTGCTGCGGATCTTCATCGGCGAGAGCGACCGCTGGCACGGTCAGCCGCTCTACGAGGCCATCGTCCTGAAGGCACGTCAGAGCCACCTCGCCGGCGCCACCGTCCTGCGCGGCCCGATGGGCTTCGGCGCTCACAGCCGCCTGCACACGACCAAGATCCTCCGCCTCTCCGAGGACCTGCCCATCGTCATTGAGATCGTCGACAGCCCCGAGAAGATCCAGGCCTTCCTGGCCGAGATCGACCCCATGGTGACCGAGGGTCTGGTCACGCTCGAGGACGTGCGTGTGATCAAGTATCGCGGCGGGGATGGGCAGCCGTCTCAGGCCTGATGTGCTACGAGGCGGACTCTGAGGGCGTCGAACCGTAGGTCGTCACTTCCGACGCCGGTTGGGCCGCGCGGACCAGGGCGGTTTCGCCGCCCTTGACGCGCTGGCCCTTCTCGACGAGCACCTGCGGCTGAAGGCTCTCGGGCACGTAGAGCTCCGTCGTCGAGCCGAACTTGATCAGCCCGATCCGCTGGCCGCGCTGGAGGATCTGCCCGACCTTGACGCCGCAGACGATCCGCCGGGCGATCAGCCCCGCGATCTGTTTGACCGCAGCGATGGGCTTGTTGGTCGTCGGGTGAAGCAGCACAATCAGGTTCGACTCATTGACCAGCGACGCCTCGGCCAACAGGGCGTTGCGGTGCTCGCCCGGCTGGTAGGCCAGCGACGCCACCTTGCTGTGGCAGGGGCTGCGGTTGACGTGCACGTCCAGCACGCTCAGGAACACCCGCACGCACACCGCCGGCTCGCCGAACGGCTCGAAGTCGTCCACCCGGTGGATCGAGCTGACATGCCCGTCGGCCGGGCTGACCATCACCCCGCGCTCCGTCGGCGTGCGGCGCTGCGGGTCGCGGAAGAACAAGAGCCCCGCGATCGTCGGCAGGACCACGATCCCGACCAGCCACCACCAGCCGACGACGGCGAACGTCACCGACAGCATCAGCCCGATGCCCAGGATGGTGGACCACTCTTTGCGTGCGTAGCTGCTGAGCATAGGAGAAGTCGGAAGTGTTCGGGCGATTGTCCGGGCCGTCCGCCGCGGGACGTGACCCGGCAGTGAACACGCCTCACGTCATCGCTGGGCCCATGTCGCGACACACGGGGGTGCTCAGCCCTTCTTGCCCAGCACCCAGCCGATGCCGCCCATGATGCCGCTGACGGCCAGGAACGCCACGGCCGCGATCAGCACGCTCGTCGTCGACCCGCCCAGGGCCGCCGTCACCGCCAACGGAGCCTCGGCCAGCCCGGACAGCGCCACCAGCAGGCACACCACCAGCACGATCAACGACCCGAGCATCAGGCCCGCTGTCAGGCCGCTGCTCGGCCCGTCATAGATCTCCTGCATGCCCGTCATCATGACCGCCCCGGCCGGCGCCTCGGTGCCCGTGTCCGCGTCGGCCGCGATCTCTTCGAGGATCGCCGACGCCGCCGCCAGCGAGCCCGCCGCCGTGCCCGCGGCCGTTCCGGCACCGGTCCCGCCGCCGCTGCCGGCCAGTGAGTCCTGAAGCCCGCTCTGCTGGCCGCTGTCGTGGGGCATGATCTCGTCGATCTCGACGCCCAGGCTCGTGTCGTCGCGCTCGCGGGTCAGGTCCAGCAGACCGCTGCCCGACCCGATGCTGTCGAGCGAAAGCTCCGCGTCCTGGCTCAGGCTCCCGGCCGGCAACGCCTGCGTCTGCGCCAGCGGGTCCGCCGCGTCGACCTCGCCCGTCTCGAAGACGTTCACGCCCGAGCCCATCGAGACATTGACCCCCGTGTCGGAGTCGGCCGGCATCAGGCCCGTCTCGTCGGTCGAGAGCTGGGCCGTGTCCTGGAGCGATTCGAAGCTGTCGGTGTCCTCGTTATCCGCCAGCGGGATGGTGCCGGAGGAGGAGTTGGCCGCGCTGCCGCCCTTGGCCGCCAGGGCGTCGACCTCGTCGCGTTTGAACATCAGCTTGTCGCGATCGCGGAACTGTTGGAGTTTGCCCGAGCCGGCCAGCGTCTTGACGTCCTCGACGCCCACGCCCAGCGCCGAGGCCGCCTCTTCGAGCGTATAAAACATCTTGGCCATGACCATGCTCTCCTTACGCTTGGCCGATCCCTGCGTCCGGCGCGTCACATCGCGCGGCAGGGGTCTCGGCGGCAACCGGCGGGGCCCGGCCCGGGGGCACAATGGAGGGATGCTAACCCCAGGCCATGGACCAGCTAATGTATTCTATACGGGCCCTGCGGACAAGGATCGCCTCTTTTCAACCTTTTGACGCACGCCCATGCCCCTGGACACCGGCCCCGCCCACCACTTCGAACTGCTCCTTCCCCGCCTGCCGGCCAGCCTCGAGGGCATGCGCATCGCCCACGTCACCGACCTGCACATCCGCAGGGTCCTGCCCCGCCACCGCGAGCTGGCTTGGATCCTCTCAAACCTCCGCCTGGACCTGATCCTCTGGACCGGCGACTACACCCACCAGCCCTGGCACGCCGACCAAACCCTCAACCTGCTCCAGACCCTCTGCAAGAGCGCCAAGCCCCGCCTGGGCATGTACGGCGTCTTCGGCAACCACGACGACCCCGCCTTTCGCCAGCGGTGTCAGTCGCTGCCGATCACCTGGATCGACGATCGCCACGTCACCGTGCCCGGCCAGCCCCTGGTCCTCTGGGGCAGCGGCATGACCAAGGCCTGCACCCTCGGCGATCCGGTCACCGCCATCCTCAGCGGCCCGGACGGCTCAGCCCCCGGCACCGATCGCTCCCTGAACCTGCTGCTCTCGCACACCCCCGTGTGGCTGCCCGTCGCTGCCGACCTGGGGATCGACCTGATGCTCGCCGGCCACACCCACGGCGGCCAGATCCGCCCCTGGCCCGGCAAGGCGATGATTAATTCCACACTCGACTGGCCCCTGCGCCTGACCTCGGGCCTGCTCCGCCACCGCGACACGCTCTGCGCCGTCTCGCGCGGCCTGGGCGAGTCCGGCATCCCCTGGCGGTTCTGGTGCCCGCACCACCTGCCGATCTACACGCTCCGCCGCGGCCCCTTGCCCGGCCGGCACACCCCCGACGTGGACAACGTCCGGCCGTGGTAGGATGCCTGCCCTTTTCGGCTCCCGTGCATCGATCATTCGACAGTGGATCGGCGAATACAGGAGATTCTGACATGCCCGGCGCGTACCGCTTCTCCTTCGGCCCCTGGAACATCCACGAGGGCGCCGATCCCTTCGGCCCGCCTATCCGACCGACCCTCGCCTTCGCCCGCAAGCTCGAACAGTACCGCGTCCTGGGCTTCGAGGGCGTCCAGTTCCACGACGACGACGCCGTGCCGGACATGGAGAAGCTCGCCCCCGCCCAGATCGCCGGCCAAGCCAAAGAGGTCAAGAAGGTCCTCGACGACGCCGGCCTGGTCGCCGAATTCAGCGCCCCGCGCCTCTGGGAGGACCCGCGCGGCGTCGACGGCGGCTTCACCTCCAACGACCCCGCCGCCCGCAAGTGGGCCGTCGAACGCGCCAAACGCTGCGCCGACATCGCGCACGGCCTGGGCACCCACTTCATGGTCTGGTGGCTCGCCCGTGAGGGCACCTACATCCGCGAGGCCAAGAACGCCATCGAGGCCCACCGCTGGCTGCTCGAGAGTCTCAACGAGGTCCTGCTCTACGACCGTCAGATCACCATCGCCATCGAGCCCAAGCCCAACGAGCCGATGGACCACGCTTATATCCCGACCATCGGCCACGCGTTGGCCCTGGCCGCTCAGTCAGCCGATCCCTCGCGTGTGGGGGGATTGATCGAGTCCGCGCACGCGATCCTCGCCGGCCTGGACCCTTCGGACGAGATGGCCTTCGCTCTGGCGGCCGGGAAACTCTGGTCCGTGCATCTGAACGATCAGAACGGCCTGAAATTTGATCAGGACAAAGCCTTCGGCGCCGCGGACCTGCGCCGGGCCTATAACCAGGTCCGCGTGCTCGAGCTCGCCGGCTACGCTGACACCGGCCGGTTCATCGGCCTGGACGTCAAGGCCATGCGGACGCAGAAGCCTGAGGTGGCCACGCGGCACCTGGCCAACAGCCGCAAGTTCTTCCTCGCCCTGGTCGACAAACACCGCTCGCTCGACCACGCCGCCGCCGCCCAGGCCGTCGCCCAGCGGGATTATGAGCAGCTCGAGGCCCTGATCCTCGAACACCTCATGGGCCTGAAGTAGACCGCCGAGAGGGCAAGAAACTTACCATCTTTCGGGTGTCTTTTTGCCCCCGCGGCGGGTACCATCACTCCGAGAAGTCCGCCTTTCCGTGTGGGGCCGGACCGCGGCCGACGCGCCACCCGGGAGGCAACGTGCCAGGCTGACGGTGGAGCAAAGAGGGCGACATGGCCGTCCGGGTTGAACTTTCACGCATCTTGATCCACGAGAACAGCCCGCGGCACGTCGTCGAGCTGCGCGAGGCCGATGGTGAGCGTGTGCTGCCGATCTGGATCGGGCTCTACGAGGCGGCCGCCATCGAACGCCGCCTCATGGGCCAGACCCCGCCGCGACCGCAGACCCATGAACTGCTGGACAGCATCATCCGCCAACTCGGCTGGCGGATCGACCGCATCGTCATCACCGACTTCAAGGTCGAGACGCCCAAGAGCGGCACCTTCTACGCCCGCCTGATCCTCAGCCAGGGCGAAAAAACCATGGACATCGACTCGCGCCCGAGCGACGCCATCGCCCTGGGCTGCGCGGGCAACGTCCCGATCTTCGTCGAGGATCGCGTCTTCGAGCAGGTCGAGCGGGCCGACGCGAGCGACATGGACAACCCCTCCTCCGAGGCGGAAGAGGGGGACGCCGGCGGCTCTGAGTAAATCTCTGACCGTGCTCCGATCAGGACGTGTCCCCCGGGCCGCCCGTCATCCCTGCTTCTCGCCCTCAGCCGGCGGCTGCGCCTCGGCCGGCGGCCACGCCTTGTCGTCGGTCAGCGTCGAGATTTCCGGCGGGGCGTTCTGGTCCATCAGGTGCTCAGCCTTCTGCATCCAGGCGCGGATCGCCAGACCCGAGAGGAAGGTCAGGATCAGCCCGCCGACGAAGATCGCCCCGGTCACGTGCCAGCGCAGGTCGTCGATGGGCTGCGGCTGGCGGATGGCGGGCTCAAGAATCTCCACGGTGTCCTCACGGCCCGCCTGCCGGTCCAGCACCATCTGATACCCCTTGAACGACCTGGCCAGGCAGTTGAGCACCGGCACGAGCGCTTGACGCCCGCCCTCGCCCGGCTGATCGTACGTCAGCCGGACCTTGTTGCCCCCGTCGTAGGTCACCTTCAGGTACGCGTCGAGGTGCTTGCGCAGGTGCGTCGCGCCGCCGAATGACCCCGCGCCCTCCTTGACCAGGGCGTCGCTCGTCGCCGCCAGCACCTCGTCACTGAGCAGGATCGATCTCTGCTGGTTCAACCACGCGTCCGGCGCCGCCGGCACCCCGTCCCCGTGCCCGATCTGCAGCACGCTCGTCGCCCGCCAGGTCGGCACGTAAAGCTTCTGCCCGAGCATGTAGCTGGCCACCGCCAGCACCGACACCGCCAGCAGCGCGGTGACGACCACGCTCGCGGCCTTCTGCGTCGCCCAGCGGCGGACCATCTCCGCCTCGCTGTTCTCGAGGAACCGCTTGACCTCCAGCAGCACCTGCCGTTGCTGGAGCAGCCCGGCGTACCGCTGCTGGTCGGCCTGCGACCCGCTCTGGACGTGCTCGACGCTCTTGGCCTGCTCGCGGAGCAGCTTCTCGTGCCGCTCAAGCTTGGCCTCACGCTCGCGGAGCGAGGACTCGAGCTTGCGCAGCCGCTCGAGCGACGCCGCGTCGGGCGCGCCACCGGCGGAAACCGTCCGGGTCTCGAGGTCCTGCTGCCACTGCGCCAGCCGCTCCTGCTCGGCGGCGAGCTCGGCCTTGGCCTGGCTGACCGTGTCGTGATATTCCTTCCACCTCGCGTCGAGCTCGGCCTGCCGCTGGTCCAGGTCCGCCGCGCGCTCGCCCGCCTCGCCCTCGAGCTGGGTGAACGTCTCGGCCCGGTGCTGCCGGTACTCGAGCGCCTGGCGTTGCGTCTCGAGGTCTCCCTGCTGCTGGGTCAACAGCGCCTGGAGCTCCTCGAGCTGCTTGGCCTTGTCCTCGAGCTCCTGCTGCTGCCTGCTGATCTGCTGCTGGTAGGCCTCCTCGGCCGCGGCCGCCTGATCGTCCGCCTCCTGCCGCGCCGACTCGACCTGTTGGAGCTGGGCCTCGAGCTCCGCCTGCTTCTGCTGGACCTGCCGCTCACGCTGCTCCAGCCCGGCCTTCTCCTGCTCCAGCGACGACCGGGCCTCGTCCAGCAGCGACTGCTGCTGCGCGATGTTCTTGCGGGCCTCCTCGATCGGGCCCTGCTGGACCGCGAGCTCCTTGGCCTCGGACAGGCGGCGCTCGAAGTCCAGCACGCGCTGCTTGAGGTCCCCGGCCATCTCGTCGAGCCGCTGCTTGCGGGCCTGGACCGCCGCACGCTCCTCGGTCAGCTTCGCCCGCTCGTCCTCGACCTGCTGCTGCTTGGTCAGCATCTCGCGGCGCGACGATTCGAGCTCCGCCCGCTGCTGGTCGAGCTGGTGCAGCCGGGCCTCGAGCTCGGCCGCCTGGGCCTCGAGTTCGGTCGCCAGCGTGTCGAGCTTCTGCTGCCGCTCCGCCTGTCGGGTGCGGTCCTCGTTGAACTCCGCGGTCACGCGCTTGCGCTCGTCCTCGGCCACCCGGCGGCGCTCGGCGTCGAGCTTCTGCCAGTCAGCCATCACCTGCTGACGCTGTTTCTGGATCTCCAGCGCCTGGGTCTGTTGCTCGGCCTCGGCCTTGGCCAGGGCTTCCTGCTGCTCCTTGAGGCTCGTCTGCCTCTCGGTCAGCTCCTTCCGCTGGCGCTCGACCTGCTGGGCCTCCTGCGCCAGCCGGCCTCGCTGCTCCTCAATCTCCTTGCGTCCGGCGGCGATCTCCTGTTTCTGACGATCCACCTGCGCCTGACGCTCCTCGAACTGGCGGAGCGTCGCCTCGAACTGGGTCTTCTGCGTCTCGTGCTGCCCCCGGAAGGCCTCCAGCTCCGCCCGCTGTTTCTCGATCTGCTGCTGACGCTCCGAGAGCGTCTGCTTGAGCTTCTGGAGCTGCTCGGACGACTCGCTGAGCTGCTGACGCTGCTCCTCCACATGCCGGCCGTCGGCCTCGAGCTGGGCGAACCGCGTGTCCAGCTCCTCCTGCCGCTGCTGGATCGTGCCGCGGATCGACTCGAGCTCGGACTTCTGCTGGCCGATCGTCCGCCGTCGGCCGCGCAGCCCGCGGCGCAGACTGTCCAGCCGGGACTTGCGGTGGGTCATCCAGCGGTGCTGGTGCTCGATCGCCGCCAGGGCCTGGCGCGTCTGATCGGCCTCGCGCTGGCTCTGCTGCTGCCAGGACTTGAGCTGGCTCAGACGCTGCTCAAGGTCACCGAGCAGTTGATCCACGTGCATCGTGTCGACGGAGCGCCCGGTGTTGGATTCGGTGCGGTTGTTGCTCATGTTGGCTCTCTATTCACGGCGGGGATGCTTATAACTCGTATCGGACGGACGGCCCCCGTTCTAAACGTCAAAGGCCGGAAAAACTCCCCACTTACCCCAGATCATCCGCCGCCATCGGAACATGAAAGGCTTATGATGTGTGGGCGAACAGACCGCTGCCGCCTAAGTCCAGACGAGCCCCGTTCACGCTCCGGAGCCCGATAACGATGCCCGACCCGGCCGCTCAGCATCCGGCCACGCCCCCCCTCTCCGCGGAGGACCTCTGCTTCGCCTTCGAGCCCGGGCAATGGGTCCTCCAAGGCCTGACCGCCGCCCTGCGCCCCGGCGCCGTCACCGCCCTGATCGGCCCCAACGCCGCGGGCAAGACGACCCTCTTCCGCCTGATGCTCGGCCACCTCCAGCCGACCCATGGCCGCGTCAGCCTCGAGGGCCGGCCGCTCGACCGCCTGAGCCCCGCTCAGCGGGCCGCCCGCCTGAGCTACGTCCCCCAGCGCGGCGGCGCCAGCTTCGCCTTCACCGTTCGGCAGATGGTCCGCATGGGCCGCCACGTCCTGGGCCCCGACCCCCGCGCCGTCGAGCAGGCCCTGGCCGACTGCGACCTGGCGGACCTGGCCGACCGGGTCTACGCCCACCTCTCCGTCGGACAGCAGCAGCGCGTCCTGCTTGCCCGAGCCCTCGCCCAGGCCCACGGTCCGCACGGCAGACGCGGCGCCGCCATGCTCCTGGACGAGCCCGTCAGCGCTATGGACCCCCTGCACGTCCACCACACCATGCGCCTGCTCCGCCAGCAGGCCGCCCGGGGCCTGGCCGTCCTGATCGTCCTGCACGACCTGAACCTCGCCGCCCGCTACGCCGACGACGTCTGGGTCCTCTCCCACGGCAGGCTTGTCTCCGCCGGCCCGTGGGCCGCCGCGCTCGACCCGAACCTGCTCGAGGACGTTTATGGCGTCCGCTTCGATCGTCTGACCCCACACGACCACGACCGGCCCCTGTT
This sequence comes from Phycisphaeraceae bacterium, assembly GCA_020850375.1. The sequence continues at coordinate 9,074 of JADZET010000152.1, forward strand.
CTACGTCCGGCCGGAGAATACACTTTCAGGGCGTCAGGACCACGTCCTGCCGATCTAGATGAGGGAGATCACCATGCTCAACCACCCATGGATGCTGGCCGCCTCGCCCAACCAAGACTGGATCGAGATCGTGACGTACGCCATCGGCGGGGTGATCGTGGTGGGGGGGTGGGTGATCAACCACCTCAGGCAGATGGCCGAGAAACGCGCCGCTGAGGAGCGTGCCCGTCGCAAGCTCGAGGAGATCACGCGGCAGGGGGGCACACCCACGGCGTCAGGCCGGCCGCAGAAGCTGCCCACCGCCGACGATCTGGCCATGCGCCGCCGACAGCAGCTCCAGGAGCTCGCCCAGCAGCGCCGCCAGGCCGCCGGCCAGCCGCGTCAGGCCACGCCCAAACCCGAGCCGGACAACCTCACCCTCTCCCAGGCCCGTGAACGCCAGCGCGCCGTCGAGGCCTACCGCCGCCGTGCCGAGGCCCTCGAACAGCAGCGCCATAAGCAGTCCGCGCGGCGCGACCCGCCGACGAGCCTGTCCCAGCAAAAGCCCGCGTCCCCTCGTCCCATCGCCCGCAAGCCGCAGCCGGCGACCAGCCCTGTTCCATCCCACCAGTTCCCCATCCGCGAACGGCATGAGATCGCCCAACGCCACATCGCCTCGGCCGTCAACGCCGTGGCCACCCGACACATCCATTCCCAGCTCGAATCCCCTGCGCAGCACGCCGCCCTGACCTCGCCCATGGTCGCCGACACCCGCCACATCCCGTTCTCGCTGCGGCAGGCCATCCTCTGGAAGGAAATCCTCGACCCGCCCGTGGGCCTGCGTGAAACCCACTTGGTCTAGCGTGCACGGGGTCCGAGCCGCCTCTAAAATCCCACCATGCCCGACGTCGCCAAGCGCATCACTGAGCTTCGCGCCCAGATCGACCGGCACAACCGGCTGTATTTCGTCGACGCCGCCCCGGAAATCTCCGACCAGGCCTACGACGCCCTGATGCGCAAGCTCCAGGAGCTCGAGGCCAAGCACCCCGACCTCGTCACCTCCGACTCCCCCACCCAGCGCGTCGGCGGCCAGCCCATCGAAGGTTTTAGGACCGTCGAGCACCTGCGACGGATGTACAGCATCGACAACACCTACAGCCGCGACGACTTCTGGGCGTGGCACCAGCGCGTGGTCAAGGGCCTGGGTATCGCAGAACAGGCCGGCGACTCGCTCTTCGAATCGCCCAAGCTCGACTACGTCGTCGAGCCCAAGATCGACGGCGTGGCTGTGAGCCTGCGCTACGAGAACGGCCAGCTCGCGGTCGCCGTCACGCGCGGCGACGGCCAGCGCGGCGACGACATCACCGCCAACGTCCGCACCATCCGGGCCATCCCCCTTCGCCTGGCGGGCAGGCCCGCGACGCACCCCAAGCTCCTGGAAGTCCGCGGCGAGGTCTTCATGACCTTCGCCGAGCTCGCCCGCATCAACCAACAACGTGCCGAGCGGGAGGAAGAGCCCTTCGCCAACCCCCGCAACTCCACCGCCGGCACGCTCAAGCAGCTCGACCCGCGCATTGTCGCCCAGCGACGCCTGCTCTTCCACGCCCACGGCGTCGGCGCGATCGAGATGGATCACGCTCCCGATACCCACTGGGCTACCCTGGAGAACTTCCGGGGGTGGGGGTTGCCCACGCCGCCGGGGGTCAAGAAATGCGCCGGCATCGAGGAAGTCTGGAAGGTCATCGAGTCCTTCGAGCAGGAGCGGGCCAACCTCGGCTTCGGCACCGACGGCGTGGTGATCAAGGTCGACCGCTTCGACCAGCGCGAGAAACTCGGCTTCACCTCCAAGAGCCCGCGCTGGTGCATCGCCTACAAGTACGCCGCCGAGCAGGCCCAGACGCTCCTGCAGGGCATCCTCTGGAGCGTCGGGAAGGGGGGCAGCGTCACGCCCATCGCCGACCTGCGGCCCGTCCCCCTGGCCGGCACCACCGTCAAGAGGGCAAGCCTGCACAACATCGACGAGGTCCGCCGCAAGGACGTCCGCGTCGGCGACACCGTTGTCGTCGAGAAGGCCGGCGAGATCATTCCCCAGGTCGTCAAGGTCGTCGAAGAATTACGGCCCTCCAAGGCCCCCGTGACCGAGCCGCCCACGAACTGCCCAAGCTGCGGCAGCACGCTCGTCCGCGAGGCCGACGAAGCCGCCATCCGCTGCCTCAACCCCGAATGTCCCGCCCAGCTCCGCGAGCGGCTGACCTGGTTCGCCGGCCGGGGCCAGATGGACATCGACGGCCTGGGCGA
>JADZET010000153.1 GCA_020850375.1 Phycisphaeraceae bacterium
CCTTTTGACCTCTGGTCGCTCCTGAGCGTGCAGCGGGCCGATAACGCCGACTTCCTGACCGAGGCCTTCACCCGTGCCGCGACACGCGCCCAGAGCCCCGTGCCGCAGTACCTGGCGTGGCCGTGAGATGAACGCCTGAAACTGCAGAGGCGCCATGGGAATCGGATGCGAACCTGTTCTGAAAACTGAGCGAGGACGTCTGCTTCTTCGGGGCGGTCTGGCCCTGCTAGCGATCGCGCCGTTTGGCTATCTGGGCCTTATCCTCGGGGTGGTGTCCCACGAGATTGTGGGGCACGGACTGATGTCGCTGGCGGTGGGAGGCGAATTCCTCGGGTTCTTGATCCGCTTCGATGGTGGCGGATATGCCATCGTTCCGCTACCTGAGCACGCACAGCCTTGGCAGACCGTCTGCGTCTACTTCGGCGGTGTCGCCATCACGTCGCTCTTGGGGATGGTGATACTAGGCGCGGGATGGCTCTGTCGTCGTCACGCCTGGGTGGGGCTGCCCCTTATCGTGCTCGCCTTCGCCGTGCTGATGGAAGGTATTCCTTATGTCTTCTGGAACGCCGTGCACCCGGTCCTGCACGGGGACATTGGGCGTGTTCTCGCAATCATTGATCTGTCTTGGCTGCGCGTGCTCCTGATTGTGACTGGCGGTGTCGGCCTGGTGGCCGTGACCTGGACATTCACGGCCTTGCTGTACAGCGTTCTCCAGGGCTGGCTGGCCTGTGGAGCGGTTCTTGAAAACTCGCTGCGTCTGGCGCTCTTGGCATTGCTCGGCCTTGTTCCGGGATTGGGCTGGCTCATCTTCGACTGGGATTGGCTCCTCCCGGGCATCGGGAACCTGCCGAACATATCGGGCCTGCTGTTGCACCTGGCCGCCGCTGCCTCTCTCGCGTGGATTAGGCTTCCCCCGATGACCTTGCGGTCGCACAAGGGACTTGTTGCGACTCTGGTCACAGGGTGGTGTATGACAGCGGTATGCTTGATCGCTATCGCGCTGTGGTTCCACGATGGCCTCGTGTTTGCGGACATCCAGTGATTGTTGTCGAGGCACATGTGGGGCGACCCCTCACACAGCATCGTCCATACAAGGAAGGAACCGAGGTAGGATTAGCGTCACCAATGACACCCTCTTGGGCGCATGTTTGGAGTCGTCAATGACACGTCCCCTCAGTTCCCTTCTGCTCCTCCTGCTCTGCTCCTGCGTCGCCGTGGCGGCGACGTCGTCGGGCAAGTATTTCGATCCGGTGACGATCCCGCCGACGTTGCTGGGCCCGCCGCCGGCGGTCGGCGGTGTGGAGTGGAGTGCGGAGATCGATGACATGGCCGCCCTCCAGGCCCACGCCGACCCGGCTGAGCTCAAAATCGCCGCGACGGAGCGCAGCCTCTCGCCGGAGATGCTGGTGCTGCCGGTCATGCCCGAGCTGACGCGTGAACGGTTCCCGCACCTCTATCAACTGCTCGAGCGCGTCAACGTCGTCACGCAGGACGTGACGTCGCAGGTCAAGGACTATTACCACACCAAACGGCCCTACCTGTCGAGCCCGAAGGTCAAGCCGCTGATCGAGCCGCACGACAATCCTTCTTATCCCAGCGGGCACACCTCGGGGGGCTACGTCTGGGCGTACGTGATGAGCATGCTCATGCCCGAGGAGCGCGACGCGTTCTTCGCCAAGGCCGAGCAGTTCGCCCAGCACCGCGTGCTGGTGGGGATGCACTACCCGCACGACCTCGAGGGCGGTCGAAAGGTCGCGCTGCTGGTGATGGGGGCGCTGCTGCAGTCGCCCGATTTCCAGGCGGACCTGGCCGAGGCGCGGCGGGAACTCGCCCATGAACTCGTGGCGCAGACCCAACCGTCGCCGTAGTCGTCTCGATGACTTCCCCGACAGGGCGAGACAATCATCGACAGATTGCCCTCGCCCCGGAGCTTGCCTCAATGCAACGCCCCAACATTCTCATCCTCTACACCGATCAGCAGCGATGGGACGCCCTGGGCGTCAATGGCAACGCGGACATCCAGACGCCGCGCCTCGACCAGCTCGCCGGCCAGGGCGTCAACCTCGATCGCTTCTTCGTCCAGAACCCCGTCTGCATGCCCAGCCGCGTCAGCGTCCTGACCGGCCAATACCCTTCGACACTCGGCATCTACAGCAACGGCACGCCCGTGCCCGAGGCGTGGCCCACGCTGCCCAAGCTCCTGCACAACTACGGCTACCACAGCGCCAACATCGGCAAGCTCCACTTCCTCAACCACGCCAACCGCGACCATCGCGAGCCGCACCCCTCGTACGGCTTCGACCACCTGGAGATCTCCGACGAGCCGGGCTGCTATGAGGACGCCTTCCGCGCGTGGGTCCGGCGAGTCGTCCCGGACCAGCTCGATCACATCAGCTACGGCCTGCCCCCCGAAGCTGTGGCGTGGCAGAAGGCTGTGCACGTCCGAGACGGCATCAAGCACCCCGAGGTCCGCCAGACGCGCGGCTGCCGAGCCTCGTCCTGCCGCGACGACGTGACGCACACGGCCTTCGTCGGCACGCGCACGATCGATTTCCTGCAGAGCATGCGCCAGGCCGCGCACCCCTGGCTCTGCATCGCCGGCTTCTACAACCCGCACTCGCCCTGGGTCGCCCCCCGGAAGTTCCTCGACCTCTACGACCCGGCGAAGCTGCGCCTGCCGACGTTCCCGCCCGAGATCGACGCGCTGCGCAAGGCGGGCCACTTCGACGACGCCGAGCTTCGCTCCGTGATGCACGGTTACTACGCCATGGTCAGCGAGGTGGATCACCACGTCGGCCGCATCCTCGACGCCCTGGACCAGACCGGCCAGGCCGACAACACCATCGTGATCTTCACCTCCGACCACGGCGAGTGGTTAGGTGAGCACCTCCGTTACGGCAAGGGCTATCCGGCCCACGATCCCGTCGGTCGCGTGCCGTGCATCATCCGCTGGCCCGCGGGCATCGCCTCGCCCGGCCGCGTCTGCACGGACTTCGTCGAGGCTGTCGACATCCTTCCCACCTTGTTGGAAGCGGCCGCGATTCCAGTCGCCGGCCATCTGCAGGGGCAATCCATCCTGCGGACGCTGACGGATGGCCAGCCCACGGGCCGCGACTCCGCGCTGATCCAGTTCGGAAACGCTTGTGCGCTGCGGACGGACCGTTACCACTACGTCGCTCACGCCGACGGCCGCGAGTTCCTTTACGACGTCGCCGCGCCGCTGGGCAGCTATCACGATCTCGCACGCGATCCCCGGCACGCCGCCGACCTGAACGACCAGCGTCGCAAATTGCTGGCCCGCCTGCTCGCCGCGGAGCATGAGCTGCCCCGCCAATGGGCGTACTGAGATCGATCGCGTCCGCTCGTCTCAGCTGGCCACGGGGAAGCCCGACACCTCGCGGAACTGGATGATGCTGCGTGTGGTCAGGTCGCCGCCGTGATGGTTCGCGGTGACGGCCATGCCGACGTAAGGCTCGGGACCGAGGTCCAGGGCGATCGTGCCGAGCGTGCGCCAGGGGGTGTCGCCGGCCTTGAACGAACCGGAGTATTCCCCGCCCTGCCGGCGGACGCGGATCCAGACGTTGGGGAAGGGGCGGGGGTGCTTGCTCGCGTCGTCGGGGACGTAGCCGGAGGGGAAGTAGCTGAAGTCGTCATTGCCCCAGCTCCCCTGTCCCAGCGGGCCGGGGCCGTTGCCCTTCTCGATTGAGCCGGCCGGGACGCGGCGGATGATGAAGGCGTACTGGTCGGCGGCCCCGTGGTACTCGTTGCTGGCGACGAATTGGCCGAGCATCAGGCTGGTGGGGTCCAGGTCCTTGCGCACCAGCAGGCCGGCCTCGGCGTAGGCTGCCTGGTCGTTGTGAATGCTCTCGATCCGAGCGGTGACCTCGAAATCGCCCTTGATCCGCGTGTAGACGAACCGGCCCTGGTCCGAGCCGAGGTGCAGGCCGAACATCCGGCCGTAGCCCTCGATGTCGTAGGCCTTGCCCGGAGTGATTTCTGTTGTTTTGCCGGGCTTGGGGGAGCCAATGTCCACGGACGTGAAGCACGCGGTGGCGGGCATGATTCCTTCTTTCTCAGGCGAGTCCTGGGTTCCAAGGCGAAACGGTCCGATGTCTTTTCGAATCACGTGCAGCGAAGGCCAGATGGCACACTGACGGATGCTCACGCATCCGCCTCGGGCATTCTACCTGGGACGCTCGATGGTGGGATTGCACGGTCGGCTATAACACCGGTGCTCCACACGTCTAAGTCGGAAATGTGCGGCGGGCAGTCACACGCGGTGCCAGGCCGTGCAGACGAACCATGGCTTTGCCCCAACCGCACAAACGATCACGCCGTGCGATGACTGCGCTCACTTTTTTCGTTGGCCAACGCCGAAATCCGATCTATAACTTTCAGTAGTGATAGAGGCAGATCGGCCCTGCATCGTCATGGGGTGCGTTATGCCCAGCATCCACCACGACATTCATCCCCCGGTCAGGCTCGAGCGTGTGCGCCCCTTGGTGCGATACGTCGATGGCGAGCAGGCTGTTCTAGAAGTCCAGGTCAGGCTCCATTGCCCGCTGGCGGTCTCCGGCGAGGCTGTTTCTGATCCGCACGTTCAACCCGAGGTCGACCTGCTGCTGGAGATTCGCGGCGAGGACGGCTTTCGCGACGAGGCGTGGTACAAACTTCCGCCCAGCAACGGCAAGAAAGACCCCTCGCCGATGTGGATGTCGGTCGTCCAGCCCGAGCGGTGGTGGCCGGCGGGCATGGGCGGTCAGACGCTCTATCAGATGACCGTCAGCCTGCTCGTGGATCAGCTCGTGGTGGACCAGTGGGACACGACGCTGGGCCTGACCTCCGTGCGGGCCGGCGTCCCGGGCGAGGACTGCCCGCCGCTGTTGCTGGTCAACGGCAAGGAAAAGGCCATCGAGTCGGTGGTGATGGTCGACCGGATCGACGAGCGGCGGATGCTGCCGGTCTCGGCTGACTCGATCCTGCTGGTCCGCGATCATTATGGGCCGGACGTGCTGTATCAGGCGGCCGACCGGGCGGGGATCCTGCTGATCCAGTGCGTGCCGATCGACGCCCAGGGCGTGCCGGAGCAGGAGATGGCCCG
>JADZET010000154.1 GCA_020850375.1 Phycisphaeraceae bacterium
CGGTGGTGCAGACGAAGACGCTGTAGCCGCAGAGCGAGCCGATGACGGCGGGGATCAGGGCCTCGTAGTATTCCAGGCCGCGGCGGTGGAGGAGTTCGAGGGCGAAGATGGCCCCGCCCAGGGGGGCGCCAAAAAGGACGGTAAAGCCCGCGGCCATGCCGGTGATGGTCAGGACGCGGCGGTCGACGGTGCCGAGCCTGGCGCGGTCGGCGGTCCAGGTGCCGATCGAGCCGGTGGTCTGGACGAGCGGCGCTTCGGGTCCGGCGGCGCCGCCGGCAGCGATGCAGAGCAGCGAGACGGGCAGGAGGGAGCGGAGGTCGCGCAGGGTCTTGCCGCCGCCGAGGACGTGGATGTTGTCGACGAGGAGCTCGACGTCGCCGGGCTGGCCGAGCCAGCGTGTCAGGAGGCTCACCGCCAGGCCGACGGCCATGAGGACCGGCAGGTGCAGCCAGGCGGACCGGCCGTCGGGCGCCAGGACGGATTCACACACGTGCAGCACGCTCAAGAACGCCAGCCCCGCCAAGCCGCCCGCCAGGCCGACGAGGAGGATCGGTCCGAGGCGGTGGCGCAGCTCGGCTGAGAGGTCAGCCAGTGACGCGATCAGACGGCGGTTCATGTGGTTCCCATCCCACGGCCAGCGTAGGGCATCGGCTCGTCCGTCTCAAGCCCGTCGGATGGCGGCAGGCGGTACAATCCACAACTTCTGTGGTGCCCCAGGACGCAGGACTGCAAACCATGACAGCCACGCCATCGACCCGACCCACGCATTTTATCCACGAGATCATCGAGGAGGACCTGCGCACCAACCGCAACGGCTCGGGGGGGCAGGTGGTCACGCGCTTTCCGCCCGAGCCCAACGGGTACCTGCACATCGGACATGCCAAGAGCATCTGCCTGAACTTCGGGACGGCCAAGAAGTACAACGGGCGCTGCCATCTCCGCATGGACGACACGAATCCGACGAAGGAGGAGCAGGAGTACATCGACGCGATCAAGCAGGACGTTCGCTGGCTGGGCTTTGAGTGGGGCGAGCACGAGTTCCACGCTTCGGACTACTTCGAGCAGCTCTATCAGTGGGCGGTGCTGCTGATCAGGGCGGGCAGGGCGTACGTCTGCGACCTGCCCCCGGAAGAGGTGAGCAGGTCGCGCGGGACGCTCACGGCTCCCGGGAAGGAGAGTCCGTTCCGCCATCGGAGCGTGGAGGAGAACCTAGACCTTTTTGATCGCATGCGCAGGGGCGAATTTCCCGACGGGTCGCGGACGCTGCGGGCGAAGATCGACATGGGGCATCCGAACCTGAACCTGCGCGATCCGGTGATGTATCGCATCCTGCACGCGGAGCATCCGCGGACGGGCGGGAAGTGGTGCATCTATCCGATGTACGACTACGCGCACGGGCAGAGCGACTGGATCGAGGGGATCACGCACTCGATCTGCACGCTGGAGTTCGAGGACCACAAGCCGCTCTACGACTGGTACATCGATCAGATCGCGGCTCTGGGGGTGGCGCCCGGGGGGATTGCGTACCGGCCGCGGCAGTATGAGTTCGCCCGGCTCAACGTCACGCACATGATGATGAGCAAGCGGAAGCTGCTGCAGTTGGTGCAGGAAAAGGCGGTGGGCGGGTGGGACGATCCGCGGATGCCGACGATTGCAGGAATCCGGCGGCGGGGATTCACCCCCGAGGCGCTGCGCGATTTCGCGGAGCGGATCGGCGTGGCCAAGCGGGAGAATACCATCGAGATCGAGCTGCTCGAGCACTGCCTGCGGGAGGATTTAAATAAGCGGGCCCCGCGGGCGATGGCGGTGCTGCGGCCGTTGAAGGTGGTGATTGAGAACTACCCCGAGGGACAGGTCGAGGAGCTCGATGCGGTGAACAATCCGGAAGACCCAGCGGCGGGGACGCGGAAGGTGCCGTTCGGACGGGAGATCTATATTGAGCAGGAGGACTTCGCCGAGGTTCCGCCGCCGAAGTATTTCAGGTTGTCGCCGGGCAAGGAAGTGCGGCTGCGGTGGGGATACCTGATCACTTGCACGGGGGTGGTGAAGGACCCGGCGACGGGGGCGATCACGGAGCTTCGGTGCAGCTATGACCCGGCGACGCGCGGGGGCAATCCGCCGGACGGGCGGAAGGTCAAGGCGACGATCCACTGGGTCAGCGCCGCCCGGGCCGTGGACGCGGAGGTCCGGCTGTACGACCACCTGTTCGCCAAGGAAGACCCCGACGACGTGCCCGAGGGGGCGGACTGGCGGGTGAACATCAATCCCAAGTCGCTCGAGGTGCTCGGAGGCGTGAAGGTCGAGCCGAGCCTGGTGGACACGGCTTCAGGCGCGAAGCTGTGGAGTGATGGGATCGGGCGGTATCAGTTCGAGCGGCAGGGGTATTTCTGTGTGGACCCGGATTCGAGGCCGGGGAAGCTGGTATTCAACCGGACGGTGGGGCTGCGCGACACGTGGGCGAAGGAAGCGGCCAAGTCGGCGGGCAAGGGGTGAGTCGTTCGTGAGTTCCTGACAACAAGCAAGCCCGGGCATGACCCCCTGTCGATGCCCGGGCTATTTTTCGCTGGATCTGGCTGTGTGTCAGGCGGTGGGCGAGCCGGCGCGGGCCCGGCTGCAGAGGGTGATCAGCTCGTCGACGGCCTGCCGGACGGCTGTCAGGTCTGTCTCCTCGCGGGCCAGCTTCTCCACCTTTCGGGCCAGGTCGGTGATGGGTTCAAAGCCGTACCCGCCGGCCGCGCCCTTGATCTGGTGGACGTGGGACGCGAGAGCCTTGAGGTCCGCCTGTTGGGCGGCGTCGGCGAGCGCGGCCACGCGCTGGGGCAGTTCGGAGACGAAGTACTCGATCAGCTCGGCCATGTCCCGGTCGCCGGCCAGGGTGCTCCAGAGCGGGCCTTGAGAGGTCACGGGTGCGGATTGTTGCGAGCGGTTCATGGACGATCCCCATCGTTCAGATTCTGGAAGAGATAACACCTGTCTTTCCTCGGCGTAATCGGGCAGGGACTTTCCCTCTGCCTTGAGAACCCCCGGGGGGGATCGTTCAGGTTTGTTGTATGAAGAACGTCCAGCAAGGCACGGTTCGGGCGGGGAGGATGTGGCGGGCCGTCGGGTCAGTCGCGCGGGCGATGGGTCAGGAGGCTGCGCTTGCGGGCGGGGGCGGGCTCGGGCGCGGGGCTGATGGGCCTGGGATCGACGACGGGCATGGGGCCGGCGTCGGTGACGGTGGTCGGGACGTCCGAGGTGTAGTTCGAGGGTGGGAGGCTGGCGGCGGCGATGGCGGAGGGCGGGGCGTAGGGCTCGGGCCGACGGGCCAGGTCGTTGCTGCTGTCGAGGCTGGTCAGGTCGCAGCCGTTGATGTGGTTGTAGAGGTCGAGGTTGGCCGCTTCGGACCCCTGATCGGGCACGCGGGCGCGGAACAGCTTGAGGGTGGGGTTGTACCAGAAGCCCGCCTGATGCGACTGGGCGAGGATGGGATCGGGCGGCTGGTCGCTGGTATCGTCGTCGGGGGCGACGTCGATCCAGGGCTGGCCTGCCGGGGCCAGGGCGTTGACGGGCAGGTGCTGGCCGAACCACTGGGGCAGGATCATCGGGGCGGGCCTGGGCTTGGGGGGCGCCACGCCGTCGGCGTTGGCGTCGGCGACCTGCTCCTCATACCGGGCCCGGGCCATGGCGGCGTGGTAGCGGGTCTTGTCCTGGAGGGTCGCGAGGGCCTGGCGGGTCTGCTCGATCTGTGCCTGGCCGGACGAGCGGTGGTGATAGTCCCAGCCGGCCGCGACGGCCAGGGCCACGAACATCAGCGCAATCAAGGTGTTGAGGAGCAGACGCATCGCGCGGTCTCATCGGTGCGGGGGCGGAATGGTCCCGTCATCAATCATCGGATACACGCCGACCGGGACGGCCGCGGCGCGGTGCGGGCGGTGCGGATTCTTCGGGGCGCGTCTTGCCCAGTCGTTACAGACGGCCCCCGGCCCCGGTGACGAGCGTCGTCGCCCGGGCCTGGGGTTGACCTGACCGGTCAAGAGCTCATCGCCTTGCCGGGTTTGACGGCGTGGCGGCGGCATGGTCCACTCGGGAGTGAATCGCCTCCGCAGAGGATTTGGATGATGGCCAACAGTTCCCCTGGCGCTCCGCTGACGGTCCTGGCGGTGGTGGCGCACCCGGACGACGTCGAGTTCATGATGGCCGGCACGCTGCTGCGCCTGCGCGATCGCGGTGCGGCGGTGCACCTGTGGAACCTGGCCACGGGGTCGTGCGGGACGGCGACGCTGGACCGGGAGGCGATCGTGCGGATGCGGTGGGCCGAGGCACAGGCGGCGGCGCGGGAGCTGGGGGCGACGGCGCACGAGCCGTTGGCGGACGACCTGGCGATTTTTTATGAGCCGGAGCTGCTGGCGAAGGTCGCGGCGGTGGTGAGGCAGGTCGGGCCGGACATCATTTTGACGCAGTCGCCGGCGGACTACATGGAGGATCATCAGAACACGACGCGATTGGTCGTGACGGCGGCGTTCGCGCGTGGGATGCGGAACTTTGTCACCGACCCGCCGACGCCGGTGATCCAGAAGCCGGTGACGCTGTATCACGCGATGCCGCACGGGCTGCGCGATGGGCTGCGGAGGTTGGTGCGCTGCGGTCTGTACGTGGACATCGGGCCGGTGCTTGAGCGGAAGAAGCGGATGCTGGCGCAGCACCGCTCGCAGAAGCAGTGGCTGGACGTCAGCCAGGGGATGGATGCGTACCTAGCCGAGATGGAGAGGATGGGCCGGCAGGTGGGGAGGATGTCGGGGAAGTTTGAACTGGCTGAGGGGTTCAGGAGGCACAGCCATCTGGGGTTCTGTGAGGAGAACGCCGACCCGCTGGCCGAGGCGCTGGGGGAGGCGTGCGTGATCGATCGTGCGTATGAGCGTGAGTTAGACGGTTGATCGGGAGGAGTTTTACCACGGAGGACACGGAGGTATAAGGCAGAGAGAGGCATGGAATTCAATACATTGCGTCTCTCTTTCATAAACTCTCTTCCTCTGTGTTTCTTCTCCGTGATCTCCGTGGTGAATGCAATGAATTGAAGCGTGAAGGAGTCAGAGATGCCTCGACCGGTGAGCAAAGTAGCGCCGCAGTGGTGGGATTACACGACACTGGATGCCGAGCTGCTGGCCGACGCGGCGAGGCTCTCGGCGAAGGATCTCGAGCAGCTTTCGCGGCCGGGGTTCCGGGTGGTGATGTACGACACGCTCGAGGATTTCTACCTGGCTGAGGCGCTCGAGTACATCGAGGCGTGGCGGCAGGCGACGGCGGAGGCGCCGGCGGGGATCTGCGGGCCGATCGGGCCGACGGAGCAGTTGCCGCTGGTGGCGCGGCTGGTCAATGCGCTGGGGATCAACCTGCGGCACGCGCACTTCTGGGGGATGGA
>JADZET010000155.1 GCA_020850375.1 Phycisphaeraceae bacterium
CATGGCCCAACCCTCTCGACCCCCGACGCTGCTGATCATCAGCCAGGTCTACGTCCCCGACCCCGCGGCCGTCGGCCAGCACATGCACTCCGCCGCCGCCGAGATGGTCAGACGCGGCTGGCGCGTCATCGTCTTCGCCTCCCGACGCGGCTACGACGACCCCGCCGCTAAATACCTCTGGCGGCAGACCCTCGACGGCGTCGAGGTCCGCCGCTTCCCCTTCGCCTCCTTCGGCAAGGCCTCGATCGCCGTCCGCCTCCTCGCCGGATTCATCTTCATCGCCCAGTGCGCCATGGCCGGCCTGTTCGTCCGCCGACTCTCCGCCATCCTCGTCAGCACCTCGCCACCCATGGCCCCCCTCGGCGCCGTCCTGCTCAGCCTCCTCCGACGCGCCCCGATCAAGTACTGGGCCATGGACCTCAACCCCGACCAGATGATCGCCCTGGGCAAGCTCTCCCCCACCTCGCTCCCCGCCCGTTTGTTCGACGCGATGAACCGCCTGATCCTCCGCCGCGCCGCCGACGTCGTCCCCCTCGACCGCTTCATGGCCGAACGCCTCTACGCCAAGCTCCCCGGCGAACAACCCACCCTCAGGGCCAAGACTCACGTCATCCCCCCCTGGCCCCACGACGACCACCTCGAGATCATCCCCCACGACCACAATCCCTTCCGCGCCGAGCACCACCTCGCCGGCAAGTTCGTCATCATGTACTCGGGCAACCACACCACCTCCAACCCCCTGGCCACCATCCTCCAGGCCGCCCTGCGCCTCCAGCACCGCCGCGACCTCGTCTTCATGTTCGTCGGCGGCGGCCTGGGCAAACGCGAGGTCCAGCTCGTCATCGATCAGCACCACCCGACCAACATCCTGAGCCTTCCCTACCAACCCATCGACCGCATCAAGTACTCCCTCTCCGCCGCCGACGTCCACCTCGTCTCCGTCGGCCCCGCCATCGTCGGCATCTGCCACCCCTGCAAGGTCTACGGCGCCATGGCCCTGGCCAAGCCCATCCTCCTGCTCGGCCCCGACCCCTCCCACGTCTCGGACCTCATCCACCAGCGGAACATCGGCTGGCACATCCCCCACGGCGACGTTGACGCCGCCGTCCGCACCATCGAGGCCATCCTCGCCGCCGACCCCGCCGAGCGCGCCGCCATGGGCCAGCGCGCCGCGGCCTTGATTCATCAGCAGCTAAGCATGAGAATCCTCATCGCCCGCTTCGCCGACGTCCTCGAGCGCGGCGTCATCAAGCCGGCCGCGCCGGCCCGTGGGGTCGAATCATGACCACACCCTCTTCCCCATCCAACGCGCCCCCCGACGCCGGACGCCCGATCTTCCAGCGCCTCGACACCACCGCCAACCGCCCCTACACCCCCAGCGAGTACCTGCGCCGTTACCTCTGGCTCGTCGTCCAGGCCACCCTCGTCCGCCTCTCTCCCCCGCGGGCCTATGGCTGGCGACGATTCTGGCTCCGTCTCTTCGGCGCCAACCTCACCCCCTCGAGCCGCACCGGACGCACCACCCACGTCCATCACCCCTGGCTCCTGACCATGGGCCGCCACAGCCACCTCGCCGCCGACGTCCAGGCCTACAACCTTGGGCCCATCGCCGTCGGCGACCATTCCGTCGTCTCCCACGCCGCCGTCCTCTGCGCCGGCACCCACGACTACACCAAGCCCAACCTCCCCCTCCTGCGCCTGCCGATCACCATCGGCTCGGGCGTCTGGGTCTGCACCGAGGCCTTCATCGGCCCCGGCGTCACCGTCGGCGACAACGCCATCGTCGGCGCCCGCGCCGTGGCCATGCGCGACGTACCCCCCGGCATGATCGTCGCCGGAAACCCCGCCGTCGTCGTCAAGCCCCGACCCATGCGCGAAGAGGCCTGACCCTCCCCGGCCCGATCCCCCAGGCACAATTCCTCCACGATTTCATCACTTCCCGCGTGGAAAATTCACCACCAAACTTGTCATCCCTCCGCCCGTGGTGTTAAATTCAACAGGACATGGAACTTCGCCACCTGATCGGCCTGACATGTCTGCTGGGGATGGTCTGCCTGGGAACGGGTTGTCAGGACTCCCTGTTCCCCAAGGACATGCCCCGCTCGCAGTACGAGCGATACTCGCTGCTGCGTGGCCAGGAGCGTCCCGCGACGCAGACGAACATGTTCGGCCGGGAGGAGCCGGCGCTGCGAGACCGCCTGCGGCCGCTCGGCGAGGAGTTCTAGCCGGGGGGTGGGACTTCCTGGCTGATGCCCGACCGCGCAACCCGGCAAATCCCCGGCCGCTCGCGGGCCCAGCCTCGCGTTAATCTGGCGCGATCTTGACGCCTGGGAAGGCCGATAATAGCTCGGGGGCTGGTCCCCCAGCCGGAAAAAGGCAAAGTTTTTGAAGGGCTCGCCCGATGAATAGAGGTACGGCCCTACGATCGTGACAGGGTGGGAGCATTCAGGCGGTCTTCGCCGTTGGTATTACCGGACGACGCCATGGCTTTGTCGACTCGTACGCTGATCGTGCTCGGAAGCCTGCTGGCCGCCATGACCCTGGCCAGCGGTGTCCTCCTGGTCCTTCAGCCCGCCCCCGTCGCTCCCCTGACCCACATCCGACTCCTCTCGACCGATCGCGCCGTCGACCCCGCCGACCAGCTCTTCGCCACCACCTCACCCGTCCAGCACGCCCGCTGGCAGGCCATCACCATCAGCTACAGCGGCGCCGCCTACGGCTCCGGCGCTACCGTCGCCCAGCAGCACGAGTACCTCGGCCTCCGCGGCCTGGGCCATCACTTCGTCATCGGCAACGGCACCGCCTCGCCCGACGGCGAGATCGAGGTCGGCTTCCGATGGCAGCACCAGCTCCCCTCCGGACTGCCCGTCAGCCAGGAGGCCGGCGACCAGGAAGCCATCATCCAGATCTGCCTCGTCGGCGACGGCCGCAAGGGCCCGCCCACCGACGCCCAGCTCCGCGAACTCCTCTGGCTCGTCCGCAATCTCCAGCTCCGCACCGGCATCCCCTCGAGCAAGGTCGGCCTGATCGACGCCGGCCCCTTCGCCGTCGGGCCCTACTTCCCCGAACTGGTCCTCCGACAGCAGCTCTTCCGCTGAGCCGACCCACTCCCCCTCAGCCCATCTTCACCCACGGAACGTCCAACGCTCGGACGCGGGGTTTCGCTCCTCTCAGACGAGCCGCGATTCCGATAAGCCCCCGCCTCCCAGCCGACTACGGGCGCTTCTGCATCTGGCCTTAAACACCTCCGGTCAAGTCCCTTTCTCGCCGCGTCGATGAACTTGCTAAGGTGTAAACGCGGATGGTCATTGAATTTCGCGCTAGGATCGATCACAATAGGGCGGTTACGGTGCGTCGGCCGAACAACCGGCAACCGCCGTCCCCGCCCCGACGTATGAACCGCCACCTTTTGTACGGGAAACGCGTCAGCTAGATGGAACATCTAGATGACATCATGGGTTATCAGGTCCTCGGCACCCTCGGCTACGGGGCCAAGAGCACCATCTTTGCCGTCAAGGACAAGGACAACCACCTCTACGCCCTCAAACGGGTCACCCGCGAGGACCCCAAGGACCAACGCTTCCTCGACCAGGCCATCTACGAGCACGACATCGCCAGCAAGCTCGACCACCCCGCCCTGCGCAAGAGCTTTAAGCTCATCCGCAACCGGGCCATCCTCCGCGTCAACGAGGTCATCGTCCTGATGGAGCTCGTCGACGGCCTGACCATGGAGCAGTACGAGTTCGAGTCCGTCGAGGAGGTCTGCCGCCTCATGCAGCTCGTCGCCCAGGGCCTGCACGCCATGCACGCCTCGGGCTTCGTCCACGCCGACATCAAGCCCAAGAACATCCTCGTCACCGACAAGAACGCCGTGAAGATCATCGACTTCGGCCAGTCCTGCACCGTCGGCACCGTCAAGCAGCGCATCCAGGGAACCCCCGACTACATCGCCCCCGAGCAGGTCCTCCGACACGCCATCACACCCTCGACCGACATCTTCAACCTCGGCGCCACGATGTACTGGGTCCTGACCCGCAAGAACATCCCCACCCTCATCCCCAAGGACGACGACGGCGGCCTCTCGACCGCCTCCAAGAAGCCCAAGCCCGTCAGCGAGCTCAACCCCGACGTGCCGACCGCGCTCTCGAGCATGGTCATGCAGTGCATCGAGACCGAGCCCGCCGCCCGCCCCTCGAGCATGCTCTCGATCTACGAGCGCCTCGAGCTGGCCATCGCCCAGTTCCACCGCACCCGCGACGGCAAGAACGGCCAGGCCTCGGGAGACGCCGTCCCCCGCCAGAAGGCCGTCTGACGACCGTCCGCTCCTCCCCAACCCCGAAAAAAAACCACCCGGCCGAGCAGCCCTCGGCCGGGTGATTTGTTTCTTGTCGGACAGACACGACGCCTACAGCGCGTCGTTGTTCGTCTCGCCCGTGCGGACACGGACGACCTTCGACAGCTCATACACGAACAGCTTGCCGTCGCCGACGTTGCCCGTGCGGGCCGCGCCGGTGATGGCCTCGATGGCCTTGCTCAGGTCCTCGCTCTTGACCGCGATCTTCAAGAGCACCTTCGGCACGAACCCGACGTCCATCCGCGCCCCGCGGTAACGCTCGGTGTGGCCCTTCTGCTTGCCGAACCCTTTGCACTCCAGGGCCGTGCAGCCCAGGACGCCAAGTTCGGTCAGTCGTTTCTTTACGCCATCGAGCGATGACGGCTTGATGACGGCTTCAATCATGTGCATGGGGTATCTCCTGTGCGATGAATTGCCTGTGGGAAGGATCGGGAACGCGCGGCCTTAGATCTCGCGGGCATGGTAGCTCTTGATGTACGTCCTCTGGAAGTCGGGGTAGGCGGACATGTCGTGCTCGCCCAGGTCCAGGCCCTCGATTTCCTCGGCCTCGCTCACGCGCAGGCCCATGGTCAGCTTGATGATCATGAACAGCACGCCGGTGAAGATGACGGTGAAGACCCCGATCGACGCGATCCCGATCAGCTGGCTGATCAACTGGGCGCCGCCGGCCAGGCCGCCGAAGAGACCGACCGCCAACGTCCCCCAGATCCCGCAGACCAGGTGCACGCTGATGGCGCCCACCGGATCGTCGATCTTGATCTTGTCGAAGAACAGCACCGCAAACACCACCAGCACGCCCGCGATCAGGCCGATCAGGGTGGCCGACATCGCCGCCATCTGATCCGCACCCGCCGTGATCCCCACCAGCCCCGCCAGGATCCCGTTGAGCGCCATCGACAGGTCCGGCTTGCCCCCGAGCAGCGAGCTGGTGACCGCCGACGCCACGCCGCCCGCCCCGGCCGCCAGGCAGGTCGTCACAAGCACCAGCGACGTCAGACCGGGATCGGCGCTCAGCACCGAGCCGCCGTTGAACCCGAACCACCCCAGCCACAGCAGGAACACCCCGATCGTCGCCAGAGGCATCGAGTGCCCCGGGATCGGGTTGACCGAACCGTCCTTGCCGAACTTGCCCAGACGCGGGCCCAGGATGATCGCCCCCATCAGCGCGCCCCAACCGCCGACCGAGTGCACCAGCGTCGAGCCCGCGAAGTCATAGAACGGCGTCGCCATCGTGTTCAGCCAGCCGTTGCCCCACTTCCAGTAGCCGGTGATCGGATAGTTCACCGCCACGAAAATCGTCGAGAAGATCAGGAACGGCCAGAGCTTGACGCGCTCGGCCACGGCGCCCGAGACGATCGTCGCGGCCGTGGCGGCGAACATGCCCTGGAACAGAAAGTCCGTCCAGTACGTGTATCCCGCGTTGTACGCCGAGGTCAGACCCGCCGCGTCCGTGGTCACCCCCCAGCCCGCGAAGGCGAAATAGCCTCCCTCCACCCCCGGATACATCAGGTTGAACCCGCACAGCGCGTACGTCAGCAGCCCGATGCACGGGATCAGCGTGTTCTTGAACAGGATGTTGACCGTGTTTTTCGACCGGGTCAGGCCCGACTCCACGCTGGCGAAACCCAGGTGCATGATGAACACCAGCCCCGTCGAGAGCATCATCCACAGGTTGTTCGTGGTGAACAGCTCGACCGACGGGCCTTCGTCGGCCGCTTCGGGCGCCTCGACGGCCGCGTCCGAGGCCGCCCCCGCGACCGCCGTGGCCGTTTCCGTCACCGCGCCAGCCGTGTCCTGGGCAAAGGCCGAAGCGGCCCAGCCCGCCATCGCCACCACCGCCATGCATGAGAGCAATACCAACCACTTTTTTCGATCCATCGCGAGTCCTCCTCGAGGGGGAACGGGGTTAAGGCCATCGACGCGGCGTGCGACGCGCCGTGACCCACAAAGAGTTAGTCCTCGACGCCAAACGAAATCCCCCGACGCGCTCGAGAAGCTCCCCAAGGCGTGCCGGTGGTCTGTAGCGGGAATGAGCGGGGGCTGACTGCGACGACAAGGCGCATGTGCGTCTCCCTGAGCGTGACGACCGATGATCCCGGGCGACATCGCCCGCCCCGGCCGCACGCCTCTCAAGCGATGGCCGAGTTCAGATCGGGCCCACCGAGCGGCTTTCCTCGCCACACCCATAGGCCATCCCGACCACCGGATGGTGGACTGGACGTCGGACGAAAAGGCAAGGACAATGCCACGGCTGGGCTACCCCGCACCCGCTTCGACGCAACTGTCACCATGGATGGGCTTTAAGATTCGATCGGATATTGAGCTTGAGCACGCAAGGCAGTCCGTTTCGTGGGCACGGCGGACCAGAGTGCCCAAAAAAAGAGCGGATAGAACAAGCGATACCAAGGTCATAAGCTCGTTTCTTGGAGGTACTCGGATGCACCGGCTAGATGCGTGGCGACGAACTAACCTGGCCCTGACTCTCCTGCTCGCCTCCGGGCTGGCGCTCGGCGCCTTCGGCCAATCTCCCGCCGATCCCCCCAACACCTCCAGCGACGATTCATCCCAGGACGTCTCCCTGACCTATGAGCTCGACGTCGCCCGCCTGCTCGACGTCAGCCAGACCCTGCCCTCCGACGTCCAGGACGGCATCTGGCGCGTGACCCCCTCGGCAGAGAAACGTCTGCTCGTCCTGCCCCTGCACATCACCCCCTCAACCGTCCCGATGTCCTTCGGCCCCACCGCCATCCGCGCCCGCGCCGGCAGACTCCTGGCCTACTTGGTCCCCGCCCCCGAGGACTCCGACGACGCCTCGACCCTCCGCGGCGGCGACACGACCGACGCTCAGACCCGCTTCCCGCGCCTCACCCGCTCGCTGACCGTCACCCCCCACGGACGCGTCCAGTGGAAGCTCGACCGCTTCATCCCCGGCGGCGCCATCGCCGACCCCGCCCAGCTCTACGCCCTCAAGATCCAGCCCACCCTCGCCGAAGCCCCCAACAACGCCGACAATCGCGGCCCACGCTCACCCCAGGACCGTCAGGCCCGCCAGCAGGAGCTCGAAGCCCAGCGCGCCCGCGCCCGCGAGCAGGCCGAGCTGCGCAAACGCATCCTCGCGTTGCCCACCGAGTTCGACGAGCCCCTGCCCCCCGTCGTCCTCGCCGTCATCGAGGTCCGCACCAACAACCCCGACGCCGACCTCTCCGGTTCCGAGCCGCTGCCCTGGCGACTGTCCCTCGACGACCTCCAGCCACTCGCCGCCGGCTCGGACGAGGCCCTCGAACGCCTCGACCAGGTGCTCGCCGCCGATCCCTCCCCCTACGGCCTGCGCCTCGCCGCACGCGCCCTCGTCCGAACGCCTTTGCTCGACCAGCCCCAGGTCCGACCCTCCGTCGCGGCTCTGGCCAAGCGCGTCCTCGCTGGCTCCGACGCCCAGGCTCGCCTGGTCGTCATCACCGTCCTGGCCTCCGCCCCCACGCCGGCCCCCGAATCCCTCGAGCTCCTGCGTCAGGCCGCCAAGGACGCCGACGGCCTCAATCGTCTGACCGCCCTCGCCGGCCTGCTCCGCCTCGCCGGCTCGGACGTCGCCGCCGTCGACCACGTCCTCGCAGGTTTCGCCTCCACCTGGGCCATGCCCTCGCCCCCCCCGGCCGACCAGGTCATCGACGCCCTGCTCGCCCGACCCCTGGGCGAATCCGAGCAGATCAACGCCAAGCTCATCGACGCCGTCGACTGGCCCAAGATCCCCGCCGCGAGACGCCAGCCGGCGATCCGCAAAGTCATCGACCGCGCCCCCGACACCTCCCTCGCTCGCCGCTGGCTCGACGCCAAACTCCTGGGCGCCTCCGACCCCGCGCTCATCAAGCAGACCCTGACCATCCTCGCTGACGCCGCCAAGGACCAGCCCCCCTCAACCGGCCCCGCCACCGCCCGCAGGATCATCTTCTCACGCAACGAGATGGCGATGCTCAAGCACCTCGAGTCCCGGGACCCTGCCCTGCGCGACCTGGCCTGGACCGGCCTGACGTGCTTCCGCATTCCCTCCTCCGAGTCAGACGATCCCAACGAAGAGCCCGGACCCGAGGTCGAGTTGATGGTCAAGATCGCACAGCTCGCCACCGCCCTCACCCCCACGCCCCCCTCCGCACTGCCCTTCGTCCTCGACCAGCCCGGACGCCACACCCGCGCCGCCGGACTCGTCCGTCTGACCCTGGGCGCTGACCCCACGACCGCCGCCGCCGCCGCCAAGGCCATGCTCGGCTCGAACCTCCCCCTGGCCGCCGCCCTAGTCCGACTCGACCCCCCCAGCCGACGCAAACTCGCCGACCGCGTCTACACCGCCCTGACCGGCAACGCCCCGCTCGTCACCCCGCTGCTGATCGAGCCCAAGGGCGTCCACGCCGTCTGCGACTGGTGGGCCGCCCAACTCGCCGCCGGCCGGCTCCCCGGCCCCGAGCTCTGGGTCAAGCCCTTCGACGGCACGCAGAAAATGCTCAGCACCGCCTCGATGGCCAACGACCCCGCGGTCCGCGCCGCCGTCGCCTCCGCTCTCGCCGCAGCCGCCGGCGGGGACGCCGCCGCCCAACAGGCGCTCATCCAGGACTTTGACAAGGTCCAGGACAGCCGACTCACCGACCTCATGGACATCTGGCACGCCCGACGCCACCAGATCCTCATCAAGCAGATCGCCGCCCAGGCCCGCACCTATCGCTTCACCCTCGTCCGCCCCGAGCCGCCCGCCCGCCTCGACCTCGGCCTCGCCCGCCTCGAGGTCCGCGAGCAGAACCCCGTCCTGAGCGTCGGCAACGTCTCCCTCGCCATCCCACCCGACACCGAGGAGCTCGTCGTGCGTCTGACCAACCCCGCCGAGCTCGCCAACTTCGCCGTCAAGGGCATCGAGACCTGGGAGCTCGATCAAGTCCCCCAGATCGACCTCACCCTCCAGCCCGACGGCGCCTGGCTCGGCTCGTTCACCGCCCCCTCGGGAAGCGCCGAGCTCCGACTCGAGCCCCAGAACCTCAGATAATCCTGGCAAGCCCGCCCTCCTTGACGCTGATATAATCCGTCCCTTGCCAACTCAAGTTGTGAGCATCACCCCATGACCCATGCGGCCGATCAGCAGCAGGGATCGGATTCGCTCAGCCGCCGCCGTGTCACCGGTGGGGTCAGCGGCAACTCGCTCCGGCTGCTCATCTTCCTCGCCGCCCTCGTCTGGTTCACGATCCACGGCCCCTACAACGGCCTGCTCAACTCCTCTGACCTACGCCTGATCTACGCCCAGTCCCGAGCCTGGCTCGAGGGACGCAATCCCTACCACCACGAGGACCTCTTCACCGTCCTGATCAACCAGGGCGTCGACGTCGCCGGCGCCATGCCGCGCGATCACTGGCCCGCCATCTACCCCCCGACCATGCACCCCCTGATCGCGCCCCTGGCCCTGATGCCCTGGCCCGCCGCCCGCGTCACATGGATCCTCGTCAACCTCGCCGTCCTCGTCGGCACGGTCGTCCTGCTCTGGCGCTGGGTCGGCTGGTCCATCGACGATCCACGCGGGCGATGGCTCATCCTGATCACGCTCCTGTTCTGGCCTCTGCACACCGGCTTCGGCACCGGACAGCTCACCCTGCTCTCCCTGATGCTCGGCCTGGCCGCCGCCGACTGCGACCGCCGCGGCCGCACCCTCTGCGCCAGCCTGCTCCTGGGCGCCGGCATCGCCCTCAAGCCCCAGGTCGCCGGCGTCCTCTGGCTCTGGCTCGCACTCGAGGGCCGGTGGCGCGCCTGCCTCTGGTCCTTCCTCGTCCCCCTGCTCAGCGGCTCGCTCGGCGCCGCCGTCCTCTATCTCAACGACGTCCCCTGGCTCGCCGACCTGCGACGCAACCTCGCGGACAACGCCCTCGGCGGCGGCGGCGACCCCACCCCCGTCAACCCCCTGCGCTTCCAGCTGCTCAACCTCCAGTGGCCCCTGCACGAGTTCATCCACAGCCGCTGGCTCGTCAACGCCCTCGTCCTGGCCATCGCACTGCTCGTCACCGTCGCCGCCACGATCGCCGCACGCCGCCGACGCGATCATCTCACCAGCATGCTCCTGCTCGCCACACTCGCCTCGCTGAGCATGCTCATCGTCTACCGCCGCATGTACGACGCCGTCATGCTCCTGCCGGCCGTGGCCGTCCAGCTCGACGCCTGGGGCCGCTGGCCGCGCTGGGTCCGGGGACTCTCCGCCACGGCCGTCTTCGCCTACCTCACCCCCGGCTCCGTCATGTGGCTGGCCATCGCCGACCGCGCCCAGATGACCGCCTCGGTCGTCGACACCTGGTGGTGGCGGGGCGTCATCCTCCCCTATCAGGTCTGGCTGACGCTTCTGCTGACCCTCCTGCTCCTGAGCCGACTCCTGGCCCCGACCGCCGTCACCGCTCCGACCGACCCCCACAAGGACCGATAGCACAACCGCGACTTGTTTCTTTTCCGCCCCTGATTCGCCATGTCCCCCAACCCGTGAGCCGATCTTACGTATGCACAGCATTGACTCACCTCGGGCCCGCGCCCGGGCTCAGGAGCCGTTTATGTCCGATCATGGCCCGCCGGCCGGTCGAAGCAGGGGTGCAATCCCGGCGCGCCTTGAGCGTCTGATCATCGGCGTCGGCCTGCTCGCGATCCTCGCCGCGGCAGGGGCCCGCTTCGGCCCCCGCCTCGCCGACGCCGCCGACAAACCCGCCACGCAGCCCGCTCCCACCTCGCAGCCCGCCCCTCGCCCCTCCACACGCCACCTCATCGGCCTGACCGACCTGACCCGACGCATCGGCGGCGCCAAGACCCCCGTCGGCCGCGGAATCACCACCCAGCACGTCGAGGGACCCCTCGGCTCCTACGTCCCCGACGTCGCCCTCCCCCAGTTCAACTTCGTCAGCTTCCGCCCTATGAGCGGACCCAGCCAGACCTCCGGCCACACCACCAGCACCGCACGCATCCTCTACGGCCGCAAGGCCCTGCTCCCGGCCGTCTCCGACGTCGCCTGCTACTCCTCCGAGGACTGGATCAAGGACGGCTACCTCCGCGCCGGCTCCCCCGAGCCCCCGCGCGCCGACGGCCGACGCCTCCAGAACCACAGCTGGATCGGCATGGTCGGCCCACGCGCCGCCGACGCCCTGCGCCGCATCGACTACGTCGTCGACCAACAGGACGTCATCGTCGTCGTCGGCGTCAACAACGGCGCCAATACCCCCGTCCCCGACCTGCTCGCGAGCGCCTACAACGTCCTCGCCGTCGGCGCCGAATCCGGCAACAGCAGCGGCGGCTACACCCGCGTCGACACCCCCGGCCGATGCAAGCCCGACCTCGTCGCTCCCGGCGGACAGACCAGCTACACCACCCCCGTCGTCACCGCCGTCGCTGGCCGACTCCTCGAAGTCGCCGACAAGATGGCCGACTCCGCTCCCCAGGCCAGCAAGTCCCCCGTCATCCGCGCCGTCCTGCTCGCCGGCGCCGAGAAGACTCCCCGCTGGCGCCCCGAGCCCGGCCACCCCCTCGACAGCCACCTCGGCGCCGGACTCGTTCGCATCGACCAGAGCTACCTCATCCTCACCCGCGGACCCGTTGACCCCGGACGCGTACGCACCCCCTTCGGCTGGGACTACCGCACGATCAACCCCGACGGCGAACAGGACTACGACTTCCACCTCACCCGCTCCGCCGACGAGTGGTCCGTCATCCTCACCTGGAACCGCAAGGTCCTCGGCGGCGTCGTCAAGGACCCCGTCCTGCTCCGCCCACGATGGAACAACCTCGCCTATGTCGCCGACCTCGACCTGATCCTCTACGCCGTCGACGACCAGGGACGCGAGACCCAGTTCGCCGTCTCCAACAGCAAGCTCGACAACGTCGAGCACCTCTACCTCAAGAACCTCCCCGCCGGCCGCTACCGCCTGCGCGTCCGCCGCGTCGACGCCATCGACGCGCTGCCCGACTGCCCCTACGCCCTGGCCTGGCGCTTCGCCGCCCCGCCCAAGCCCGCCGCCTCACCCCCCGACGCTCCTGGCGAGCCCGACGAGGATGAAGATGTCTCTCCCACCACCCAACCCGCGACGATGCCCCAGCTCGCCCCCGACGCCTCCTGACACGCCTGGGTCCGAGAATCCCCCGTCCCATACCCCGGCACGCAATTTCACGTCAACTCCCCCCGATCTTGCCGACGATACCGTATTGCGTGCCGGCCCCGTGTCGGTCAGACTATGCGCTGACTGTCTGGGCAACAGCCCGCAAGCAATGGAGCTAGACCATGGTTTTTGATCGCGCGCGTCGTGGCTGGATGACAGGTTTGGTCGTGCTGCTCTGCGTCGTCGCACGCGGCGCAACGGCCCAGGAGGTCCCCTTCACCGGCATCGTCACCGAGGACAACGTCAAGGCCCGCGCCGGCGCCGCCGCCGCCTTCTACGCCGTCGGCGATGTCCCCCGCGGCGCCCTCGTCCAGGTCGTCAACGTCATCTCCGGCTGGTCCGTCGTCCAGCCCCCGACCGGCGTCACCAGCTACATCTCCAAGGCCTACGTCGAGGCCCGCGGCGACGGCAAGTCCGGCGTCGTCACCACCGACGAGGCATGGGTCAAGGTCGCCGGCATCGACAAGCCCGCGCACCTGAGCTACCAGACCCACGCCTACCTCTCCAAGGCACAGACCGTCAACATCCTCGGCGAGGAGGGCGACTTCTACCGCATCACCCCACCCGAGAACGCCCACGTCTTCCTCCCCCCCGGCGCCGTCCGCCGCGCCACCCAGGCCGAGTTGAGCATGCCCGAGGCGCCCGCCCCTGAGAAACCCGCGCCCACCCCCGTGGTCGTGCACCCCGCGCCGACGCCGGACCCTGCGCCCAAGCCCGCCGCCCCCGCCGAGCCGCCCGCGACGGCCAACGCCCCCGTCACCTCCGAACCCGAGCCGGCCCCCGCCAAGGTTCAAGCCCCCGCCCCGACCACGGCCCCCGCCGTTGTGCCCAGCCCCGCCGAGGTGACCCCGCCGCCCAAGACCTCCGAGGCGCCCAAGCCCGCCGCCCCCGTGGCCGCGGCCCCCGCGCCCGCCCCCGCAACCACGCCCGCCGCCACCTCGCAGTGGCCCAAGGCCATCAGCCCCCAGCTCGCCGCCGCCGAGGCCAAGCTCCGCGAGGCCTGGGACCTCCCCGTCGAGCAGCAGCCCATCGACGCCCTCCTGGCCGCCTATGAGCCCCTGGTGCGCGACCCCAACATCCCGCTGCCCGACCGTCGCATCGCCGCCTCGCGCGTCAACCTCCTCCAACGCAACGCCCAGATCGCCAAGACCCTCTCCGGCATGACCTCCCTCTCGAACAAGATCGAAGGCCGCGGCGCCCAGTCGATCCTCGGCGAGTTCAAGCCCCAGGACGCCCAGGGATACCAACTGCCCCCGCAGTACTCCGTCGTCGGCCGACTCCTCGCCAGCAGCGTCTACGACGGCATGAGCCTGCCGCGTCTGCTCCGCCTGGTCGATCCCGCCACCGGACGCACCGTCGCCTACGTCGATCCCAAGCTCGTCGAGGGCGCCGCCTACACCCTCGGCCAGGTCGTCGGCATCGTCGGAGAGGTCCGCTTCGACCCCACCCTGCGCCTGAACCTCATCGACGTCCAGAAGCTCGACGTCCTCGAGGCCACCGCCACCTCCATCCAACCCACCGAGATGCCCCCCGGCGCCGACCTCACTCCCGCCCCCGACCTGGACCTCGCCCCGCCTCCCCCGCCTGTCGAAGAGGTCGTGCCCCTGCCGATGGGGACCCCGGCGCCCGAGCCCGCCCCCGCGGACGAGCCCGGCAAGTAACGGGATCACCCCACAAAATGCTGAAAATCACGCCCGCCGCGCCCTCACGGTGCGGCGGTTTTTCTTGGTCGAAAATACCTCCGACATGAGCCGAAATCGTCGATCAACGTCCATCCACGAGTTATCCGCTTTACCCGCCCGCACGATCCATCCCAGCAGGTGCAACCGCTACCTTTCCAGGCCCGGCTTCACTGGACAACACGCCGACCACTAAGCAGCTTCACCCCCTTCGCCGATCCCCAGATTAGGCCCCGAGCCGGGCCGCGACATCGAGCCAAGGAGTCCCCCGTGCCCAACCCCAGCCCCGACCTTCGCATCGGCCAGATCCTCATCGAGCGCGGGATCCTCAGCGAGCAGCAGGTCTTCGAGATCCTCCAGGCCCAGAAGCAGCGCGCGCTGCCCTTCGGCGTCCTGGCCGAACGCATGTTCGAGGTCACCGTCGAGAGCATCGAGGACGCCTGGGTCGAGCAGTACTGCCGATTCACCGGCGCCGTCGACCTGAGCAACGTCGAGTTCGACGCCCAGGCCCTGCGCCTGATCAACCGCCGACAGGCCTGGCAGTTCGAGATCCTCCCCATCCGCTTCGAGCCCTCCGGCGAGCTGCTCATGGCCGCCTCCCGCCACCGCCTGGCCCGCGCCGTCACCTTCGCCGCCCATCGCCTCGAACCCGTCGTCTACTTCCGCGTCGCCGAGTCCGACCAGCTCCGCGACTTCCTCCAGAAGTTCTACCCCATGCCCGAGGTCACCCACGAGATCATCCGCCGCGCCAAAGAGATCGCCGACTCCCCCGCGGCCTGAGTCTCGACCAGAGATGATTCACCCGCCGGGCCCCGAGCCCCGCGACCGAAAGAAACTCTGCAGGATCGCCGCGGCGGCCAGCGCGTCGCGGCGTTGTTTTTTCTTCCCCCGCGTCAGCTCCAGCTCCCGCAGACGCTCCTCCGCCTCGAAACTGCTCAGCCGCTCATCCGCCAGCCGCACCGGCAGACCGAACCGCTTGCCCAGCACTCTCGCCAGCTCCTTGGCCGCCCTCGCCCCCGCCCCCTCGCTCCCGTCCATGTTCAGCGGCAGCCCCACCACCAGCGCCCCCGGCTCCTGCTCCCGCACCACCCGCTCGAGCGCGACCAGCAGCTTCTCCCGCGTGTCCGCCTCGACCACCTCTAACGGCGACACAATCCCCGTCCCGTCGTCCCCGACGGCCAGGCCGGTCCGCTTGCCTCCAGGATCAATCGCCAGATAGCGCATCAGGGATCGTCGACAGCCCACGCCGTCACTCGGTGGGGGGGGTAGGGGGGTACCCTACAACAGCTCCTGCCCGCACTCCTGCCCCACCATCTCGTGCAGCTTCTTGATCTGCTCCGCCCGGCTCGCCGGGCACACCAGCGTCGCCTCGGGCGTGTGGATGATGATCAGGTTCTCGCAACCAATCGCCGTGATCAGGTGATTCGGATCGCTTGACGCCGCCAGCGTGCCCCGGCAGTCCAGCAGCACGCGCCTGCCCCCCCCATGCGCATTGAGCCGTTCGTCCGTCGGGCACGTCGCCGCGAACGCCGGCCAAGACCCCACATCTAACCACGTCAGCTCCATCGGCAGACCCACGACTTCCACCTTGTCATCCCGCGACGCCGGCTCCATCACCGCGTAGTCCACGCTGATCTTCTTGATCCGCGGATACACCTCCGCCAGCCGCGCCTCCCGCTCAGGCGTCTCCCAAGCCTCCGCGATCGCCGTGATCTCCCGGTGCACCTCCGGCTCATACCGCTCGATGCACCCCAGCAGCGTCGACGCCTTCCACACGAACATCCCGCTGTTCCACAGGTACTTCTGCGGCCCAGCCTCCACGTACTGCCTCGCCGTCACCGCGTCGGGTTTTTCCTTGAACTGATCCACCACCCGCGCATGCCCCGCACAGGGCCTGCCCAGCTCCAGGTACCCGAACCCCGTCGCCGGGTGCGTCGGCGCGATCCCGAACGTCACCAGCGTCGGCTCCGCCCGTTCCGCCAGCTCGAATCCCTCCTTCACCACCGCCGCGAACGTCTCGACCGGCTCGATCAGGTGGTCGCTCGTCAGCACCGCGATCACCGCCTCCGGGTACCGTTTGCGGATCACCGCCGCCCCGAACGCCACCGCCGCCAGCGTGTCGCGCCCCTCCGGCTCGCCCAGATAGCGCCGCGCGTCAAAGCCGGGCAGCGCCCTCTGGATCATCTCCCGATGCCCCTGCCCCGCGCAGATGTAAAGCCGATCCTCCTCCACCAGCTCCAGCGCCCGATCGCGTGCGATCTCCAGCAGGCTCTGCCCATTGATAAACGGAATCAACTGCTTGGGCATCCGCGCCCGGCTCATCGGCCACAGCCGCGTCCCCGATCCGCCCGCCATGATCATCACGTGTCGCATGCCCTCCATCCTACCCCAACCCACCGCCCCTCGCCGCTCTCTCGCCCGCGTGTTAGTTCCTCCCCGCGTGTGGCGAGATCGCCGCTGAAGGCTACTATTCCCATACACCCCAACCCCTTTTCCACAGGGAGGACATCGTGAAGGACAAGAAACGCCAGAAGATCGTCCAGGAGCTCTGCAAGAGCTACAACATGGAGATCGAGACGGTGATCAACTATCTCGCCAACTCCGTCTGGCTCGACGGCATCCGCGCCAAGCACATCAAGGACAGCCTCGCCGCCGAGGTCACCTCCGAGCTTGGCCACGCCCAGCTCCTCGCCAACCGCATCAAGGTCCTCGACGGCCGCGTCCCCGGCTCCCAGGCCCTCGCCTGGACCCAGACCTTCATGCAGCCCCCCGAAAAAAGCATCGACTACCGCGCCGTCATCAAGGGCGTCGTCCAGGCCGAGGAGGGCGCCATCAAGCAGTACCAGAAGATCATCGAGCTCTGCGACGTCTACGACCCCGTCACCCAGGACCTCTGCGTCGAGCTCAAGGGCGACGAGGAGGAACACCGCCGACTCTTCAAGGGTTACCTCGCCGAGGCCGAGTCGATGTGATCCGCCTCAGGTGATGCTTCGATGGCCGACGGGTATGCTGTCCGTCTTCCATGCCCCTCCGCCGACAGACCGCCACCACCGCCCTGCGCAGTCAGTTCTTCCTGACCTACGCCGCGGTCGGCTGCATCACCCCCTTCCTCCCCGTCCTGCTCGCCTCCGCAAGAGGCCTCACCGACGCCCAGATCGGCTACGTCCTGGCCGCCGCCAGCCTGGCGCCCATCCTTACCCCCGTCTGGATGACCCTCCTGGCCGACGCCGGCATCGCCGCCCGATGGCTCATGGCCGCCAGCTTCCTCCTCGGCGCCGCCGTCCTCGGCGTCATGATCGCCTCCGCCGGATTCTGGCCCACACTCATCGCCTACGCCCTCTACGCCCTGATCTCCGTACCCCTCGTCTCCCTCCAGGACGGCCTCTACTTCGCCGTCGAAAAACGCCGCTCCGTCTTTGGCCTCTCCCACGTCCCGTACCACCGCGTCCGCGTCTTCGGCACCGTCGGCTTCATCGTCCCCGGCCTGATCCTCCTCTACCTCGTCACTCCCACCGGAAACGACGACTGGCCCCTGCGCCTCGCCGTCGTCCTGACCGTCCTCGGCGCCCTCAACGCCCTCTTTCTCCCCGACCCCCGCCCCCGCACGCCCACCGGCGCCGTCGCCCCCAAGCCCCACGACACCTCGCTCCCCACCCTCGAGGCCGTCCGCGCCTGCCTCAAACCCCAGGTACTCATTTTTTGCGGCGTCATGTTCCTCACCCAGCTCAGCACCGCCGCCTATTACGGCTTCTACCCCCTCTACCTCACCGACATCGTCGGCATCAAGGCCCAGTGGGTCGGCGTCATCGCCGGCCTGGGCGTCGGCGTCGAGATCTTCTTCATGCTCGGCTTCGGCCGTCTCCAGCGACGGTTCGGCCTGCGCGGCGTCATGGCCGGCGGACTGGCCTGCATCGCCCTGCGACTGCTCGCCCTGGCCCTCTTCCCCTGCCGCGCCGTCGCCATCGGCTCACAGGTCCTCCACGGCATGCAGGTCCTCGTCCTGCACGTCGCACCCGCCATCTACTTCAACCGACAGGCCCAGGACCACTACCGACACTCCATCCAGGGCCTCTACGCCATGCTCATCGTCGGCGTCGGCAAGATGACCGGCAGCCTCCTCGGCGGCTGGCTCGCCGGCCACAGCCTGCGCGGACTCTTTGGAGTAGTGGGGGGGCTCGCCGTCGTCGGCGCCCTGCTCGTCCTGGCCGTCTTCCGCGAGCCCTCCGAGCCGACTAGTGACCGAACATTGACCGAAGCAACGCCATGATCGTGAACGCCGACCCGTTGAACAGCGTCAACAGCGCCACGTAACCGACAATCCTCCGCGAAGGCGGCGACAGCTTCCGCACCGGCGCATTGACCGCCGTGCAGAACTGCAGCAGCGCGCCGCGGCGGATCACCGGCTCACCCGCCGGCAGCATCTCTTCCTGCTCCGCGACCGCCGCCTCACTCGTTGGCTCAGCGTTCCCCTCAGCCGCCGCCGCGGCCTCGGGTGTCTTGCCCGCCCTCTTCTCCGCCGCGGGGGTGTCCTGCTCGGACGCCGGCGCCGCGGAGACAAGGTCCTGATCCAGTTCCGCCGCCACGTCCTTGGCCGTCGCCCCACCCGCCGGCGTCTGCCCCGCCCCCGCTTCCGCTGAACCCGGCGCCTCGTCGGGCGTCGGCGCGGGCGGGATCGGCGTCGCCGCCGCCACCTGTTCGTCGCCCAGCACGTCGTCGACCGTCTCAAACTCGCCCGCCACCGCCTTGTCCGCCTCGCTCGCCAGCAGCTCATCGATCTGCTGCATCAGACCCGGATCCGCCGCCGACGCGGCGGCCCGTGCCGCCGGCGCTTCCGTCGCCTGCTCGTCTTGAGCAATCCCCTGCGCCGCAGCCTCCGTCGGGAATGCCTCCGCATCAGCCGGTCGTGCCGCAGCCGCTTCCTTCGCGGAGGCAGCCCCTGCGGCCGGTGTGGGTGCGGCCCGAACCGGTGCGGCATCCTCGAGCGCCTTGGCGCCGTCAAGCAACTCCTGAATCTGCGCGTCCAGATCGTCCGCGGGCTTCTCCGCCGCCGTCGCCGGGGCGGGCGATGCCCCCGGCGCGGGTGTCGCCTCCACGTTCATCGGCGTCGGCTCAGGCCTGACCGGCGCAGCAGGCTCATCCGCCGGCCTCGACGGTTCCTCACCCTTCATACCCAGCCCCGCCGCCTGCGCGAAACCAGGCTCCTGATGCTCGATCTCCGCGAGCAGGTCGTCGAGCTGCTGGCTCAGGTCCTGGTCTGCCTTGGACGGTTCATCTGCCACGCGGGTGTTTCCTTCACCATCCGGGCCACGCCCTCACGGCCCACAGCCCCGAACCGCCCGTGCGGGCCGGTCCGAATACAACGGTTTTATCGTCAGGGTAAACAAGCAACTGAAGCCCACGCCCACGAGGCCCGGGAATACCCCCCAGGACTTACAATCCACCAATCTATGCACCGATTCTACGACCCCACCTTCACCGCCCCTGTCCCCCCGGCCCCGGGAACCCATCCATTACCGGCCCCTGACCCCGAAGTGGTCTGGCTCGAACGCGACGAAGCCCGCCACGCCCTGAAGGTCCTTCGACTGCGCCCCGGCGAGCAGGTCGAGCTTTTTAACGGCCAAGGCCTCGCCGCCCGCGGCCAATTCATCTGCCAAGGCAAGCAAGCCGGCCTCAAGCCCACCTCCATCCGCCGCACCTTACCCGCACAGCCCCTCCTGACCCTCGCCGTCCCCATGCCCAAGGGTCCGCGTGTCGACCAACTCGTCAGCCAGCTCACCCAGCTCGGCGTTAACACCCTCATCCCGCTCCTGACCGAGCGCACCGTCGTCGACCCCGGCCAGGGCAAGCTCGATCGCCTGCGCAAGGTCGTCATCGAGTCCGCCAAGCAATGTCGCCGGGACTGGTTGATGGAAATTGCACCCCCGACCCCGCTCCCCACCGTCCTCACGCGCCCGCGCGACCTCCTGCTCATCGCCGACCCCGACGGCCGCCCCCTCGACGCACCGGCGCACCATGAATTCAACCACAGCCGGCACGGCATCCTCGTCCTCGTCGGCCCGGAAGGGGGGTTCACCCCCGACGAGACCCAACAAGCCGCCGCTTCCGGCGCCCGCGCATGGCGCTTCGCCCAGCACATCCTCCGCATCGAGACCGCCGCCGTCGCCGCCGCCGCGCTGCTGCGAAGCGCCGGCCCCATTTCGACCGATGCCCGAGAAGATCGTTAGAATGCCCCCCTCGTCACCCTCCCCAGCCCGTCGATGTTCCGCGGGGCCTTCGAGCAGCAACCCGCTTCGCTTTGAGGTTCGCATGACGCAGACCACCCCCGCCCTGACCCTCGCCCCCGCCAAGGACCTCCTCGCCCAAGCCGGCCAGGAGCACCTGCTCAAGTTCTACCCCCAGCTCTCCCCCGACCAGCAGCGTGACCTCCTCGACCAGATCGCCTCCGTCGACTGGGCCGAGCTCGCCCGCCTCATCCAGACCCACGTCCTGCGCAAGCCCGACGTCCACATCCCCGACCACCTCGAGCCCGCCCCCTTCTACCCCAACATCCCCCCGCAGGACCTCGCCGCCAAGTACGACCAGGCCCGACAGCTCGGCATCGACCTCATCCGTCAGGGCAAAGTCGCCGCCTTCACCGTCGCCGGCGGACAGGGCACGCGCCTCGGCTGGAACGCCCCCAAGGGCACCTTCCCCGCCACCCCCATCCGCAAGATGCCCCTCTTCGGCTGCTTCGCCGAGTACATCCGCCGCGTCCAGGACAAGTACGACACCACCGTCCCCTGGTACATCATGACCAGCCCCGTCAACGACGCCGCCACCCGCCAGTTCCTCGAACAGCAGCACCACTACGGCCTCGACCCCGCCAACGTCATGATCTTCCCCCAGGCCATGATGCCCGCCGTCGACATGACCACCGGCAAGGTCCTTCTCGAATCCCCCGCCTCCATCGCCCTGTCCCCCAACGGCCACGGCGGCTCGCTCAAGGCCCTCTTCGCCGGCGGCGCCATCGCCGACATGCAGCAGCGCGGCGTCGAGCACATCTCCTACATCCAGGTCGATAACCCCATGGTCCGCGTCGTCGACCCCCAGTTCATCGGCCTGCACGCCCTCGACCACGCCCAGATGTCCTCCAAAATGCTCCCCAAGGCCTTCCCCAAGGAAAAACTCGGCAACTTCTGCCTCGACCACGGCCGCATGACCGTCATCGAATACTCCGACCTCCCCGACGAACTGGCCGAACAGCGCCTCCCCAACGGACAACTTCGCTTCCTCGCCGGCTCCATCGCCATCCACGCCATCCGCGTCGACTTCGTCCAGTGGCTCAACACCCGCCCCGGCGGCTTCGGCCTGACCTTCCACCGCGCCGAGAAGAAAGTCCCCTCCATCGACACCGCCACCGGCCGGCCCGTCCAGCCCGACGCGCTTAACGCTGTCAAGCTCGAGACCTTCGTCTTCGACGCACTGCCCATGTGCGACAGGTCCATCATCTACGAGACCAGCCGCCCCGACGAGTTCGGACCGATCAAGAACGCCGACGGACACGACTCGCCCGCCACCAGCCGCCAGTTCCAGATCGAACGCGCCGCCCGCTGGCTCGAGGCCCAGGGCGTCAAGGTCCCGCGCCTCCCCGACAAGTCCGTCGACGCCGTCATCGAGATCAGCAACCTCACCGCCATCGAGCCCGACGACCTCGACGACGTCGACCTCCCCGAAGCCATCGGCCGCGGCCGCGAAGTCCTGCTCTAATCCCGCCCCCGGAAGTCCCCGGTAGGGGAGTCTCATGCCCCGCCCCAACATCCTTTTCCTCATGGTCGACCAGCTCCAGGCCGGTGTCCTCGCCGAGCCCACCAAGCCCTTCTGTCCCACCCCCCACCTCGACCAGCTCGCCGCCCGCGGCCTCCGCCTCACCCGCGCCTACACGCCCAACCCCATCTGCTCCCCCGCCCGCGCCAGCCTCATGACCGGCCTCCTCCCGCACAACCACGGCGTCCTGACCGTCACCCACTGCGTCGATCCCGATCAGAGCGTCCTCCGCACGGATAAACCCCACTGGGCCCAGCGCCTCACCGCCGCCGGCTACGACACCGCCTACTTCGGCAAGTGGCACGTCGAACGCTCCGGCGACCTCACTCGCTTCGGCTGGCAGACCAACGTCCACGACGGCGGGCAACGTTGGAAAGATGCCTGCGCCAAGCGCCTCGGCCACCCGCACCTGCCCGGGAAAGGAACGCTCAGCCCCGCCGGCCACATCACCTCCCCCGAAGGCTACACCCCCAGCCTGCTCTACGGCGTCACCGACGAACCCGCCGAGACCCGCGGCATCGGCTTCACCACTAACCTCGCCCTTGACTGGCTCGCGCAAAAACCCCACGCCGCCGCCGACACCCCCTGGTGCTGCTTCGTCAGCGTCTCCGAGCCTCACGACCCCTTCCTCGCCCCCCGCAAGTTCTACGATGCCATCGACCAGTCATCCATGCCCATGCCCTCCAGCGCCGACGACAACCTCGCCGGCCGCCCCAACCTCTACCGCAAGGCGGCGGACATCTTCCGGGGCCTCACCGACCAGCAGAAGCGCCAAGCCCGCGCCTGCTACCTCGCCTCCGTCACCGAGATCGACGAGCAATTCGGCCGCCTCATCCACGCCGTCGAAGCCATGGGCCAGCTCGACAACACCCTGATCCTCTTCACCACCGACCACGGCGAATGCCTCGGCGCCCACGGCCTCTACATGAAGAACGTCGGTGCCTTCGAGGAGATCTACAACATCCCCCTGATCCTCGCCGGCCCCGGCGTGGCCCACGGTGTCACTTCCGGGGGCAGGGTGGGCCTGCACGACCTCTGCCCCACCCTCTGCGACCTCGCAGCCGTCGACCCCATCCACAGCGCCGACTCCCGCTCCTTTGCCCCGCTCCTGCGCGATCCCCTCGCCCACGCCGCCGACTTCACCACCGGCTTCGCCGAGTACCACGGCACCCGCCAACTCCTCACCCAGCGCATCGTCTGGGACGGCTCCTACAAGCTCGTCCACAACGGCTTCGACTTCGACGAACTCTACAACCTCGCCGACGACCCCCACGAACTCCGCAACTTGGCGAACCTCCCCGAGCACCGCCCCCAACTCCGCCGCATGATGGCCCTCGCCTGGCAATCCATGAAGCGAACCGGCGACCACACCCTGGTCAACACCGGGTACCCCATCCTCCGCCTGGCCCCCATCGGCCCGCAAGCCACCTGAACGAAAAAGCCCGGACAAAACGTCCGGGCCTGATCAACGATCGGCAGGGGAGTAGGGGAGTAGGGGGGGGCAATCCCAGCCTGCTCTACCGCACCCCCATGATCACTTCCATCGTCAACTGATCCAGCTCCTCGTAAGGCAGCGGCCGCCCCGCCAGCTTCTTGCGATCGAACTTGACGTCCAGCAGCGCCTTCGCGTTCGCCCGCGAGTACTGGCCCACCAGCCCCGCCAGCTTCCGATCCTCCCGCACGATCTTCCGCAGCAGCCCCTGGATCGCCCGGTCCTTGTTGAACCGCTCGACCTTGCTCTCGAGGATCTTGTACGTCCGCATCGACCCCCGCGCGAACGCCTTGACGTCCTTGTAATCCGCCGTCCGGTACGCGTGGCTGTCGAAGTGCTTCGGCCCGCTGTACCCGTAGTCCGTCAGGAGTTTGACCAGGAAGAACGCGTGCTTGTAGCTCTGGCTCCCGAACCGCAGGTCCTGGTCGAACCGTCCCGGTTCCTGGTCGTTGAGGTCAATGTGGAACAGCTTGCCCGCCTCGAGCGCCTCAGCCACCACCTGCGGGAAGTTCAGCCCCGCCATCTGCTCATGCGCGAACTCCGGGTTCACGCCCACCATCTCCGGATGGTCCAGCGTCGCGATGAACCCCAGGTAGCTCCCCGTCACCGGCGCGAAGATATGCCCGCGCGGCTCATTCGGCTTGGCCTCGAGCGCGAACCGATACCCCAGCTTGTGATTGATGCTGTACTTGCACAGAAAGTTCATCGCCTCCCGGAACCACTGGATCGCCTGCGCCGGGTCCTTGCTCGCGTTGGTGTCCGTCCCCTCGCGCCCGCCCCAGAAGACATACGTCTTGGCCCCGAACTCCGCCCCGAGCTCCATCGCCCGGATCGTCTTCTGGATCGCGTACGCCCGCACCTGCGCGTCATTGCTCGTAAACGCCCCGTCCTTGAACACCGGGTCCCCGAACAGGTTCGTCGTCGCCATCGGCACCTTCAGCCCGGTCCGCCGCAGCGCCTTCTTGAAGTCCTTCTTGATCCGCTCCGCCTCCGCCGGAGTCGCGTCGATCGGGATCAGGTCGTTGTCATGGAAGTTCACCCCGTAAACCCCCCCGACCTCCCCCAGCAGCTCGACGATCTGCACCGGGTCCAGCTTGCTCCGCGTCGGTTCCCCGAACGGGTCCCGGCCGACGTTGCCGACCGTCCAGAGCCCGAAGGTGAACTTATCCGCCGGCGTGGGAACGAAGGGATCTTTCTTAGCCAAGGCTGATGCTCCAAATAAAGAGGGCCAAAGGAACCGACGCGCCTGCTCGGTCGATAACCAGCCCAAGAGTGTCCGCCAACCCCCATTGACGGTCAAGCAGACCCCCAGCCCAGCGGATCGAACATCCACGTCTGCGGCAACGCATCTGCTGTCGCCCTTCCACGCGATTCAAATTGCCTGATGATGTTCAGATTCAAGAGAGCCTGCGGACCACCGATCGGTTCCGTCCCCATCCGCTCAGGGACAGCTCTGCCCACCCACCAGGTCGCACGCCTCCACTCATCGACCACCTCCACACGCACTCCCCGCCTGCCGGTTGGTACTGGTTCCGAAGGATCGGGCACGCCCCTGATTTTGCCCATCTTGTCGGTCGCCACGCCTGGCACGCCCCTCCCGGCTAATTGTCGCGCTTCTGAGGGTGAAAAAACCTGACCTCGGCTCAAAAATGCCTTGCAACAATCAGATGGTTTAGTATCTTTGTGTTCTGGTCGGGGTGTCGCTTCAGGGGTGACCAAGCCAATCCAGGAGAGGAGAGGGCGTGTGGACGCTCCGCTGTGACCGGTGTGCACCGGCTACGGCGTCCTACGTAACCCCTTTCCTGGGAACTTCTCATGCGTCATCTGCCGGTGTCCAAGGCGGTCGTCGCTCTGTCCTGCGCCTGCCTCGCCATCCCTTGCCTCGCCCAGTCTTCCTGGTCCACGCTCCAGGGCAACGCCGCCCACAGCGGCTACGTCCCGGTCGCCCTTGACGCGGAGCACTTTGATCCGCTCTGGGAGATCAACTTCAACGCCGGCTCATCCAGGTACGACTTCTATGGCCCGACCGTCGCCATCGGTGACGGCAAGGTCTTCCTCACCACGCGCGACCTGAGCACCCGACTCGACCGTATCGCCGCCCACGATCTGTTCACCGGCAACCTGGTCTGGGCCGGCGACATCAACACCGATCAGTGCGGCCTGGCCGCGCCCGCTTTCGACAACGGCGTGGTCTACGCCCACGCCTACGGTCACTCCAGCACCAGCGGCCCCACGCCTCCTCCACGCATGCTCGGCTACAACAGCGCCAACGGCCAGCCCCTGTTCAGCACCGCCCACAGCGGCCAGTGGTCCTCCGGCGGCACGCCCACCCCCTACGGCGGCGCCGTCTACGCCGCCGGCGGCTACTACGGCGGCCTCGATGCCTACAACGGCGCCACCGGCCAAAAGCTCTGGTTCCGCAACATGCCCCAACAGTACGGATGGACCCCCGCCGCCGACGAGCAGCACCTCTACGTCTACTTGGGCGAGGCCTCGGCCAGTCCCGGGCCCAACGTCGGCCGCCTCTACGTCATCAACCGCGCCACGGGCGCGCTCGACTTCGAGATCCTTGATCAGGAGTCCTCCGCCAGCTACGGAGGTTCGTTCGCCTCGGTCATGATCGGAACAAGCGACAACGTGCTGGCCATCAACGCGGGCCGTCTGCACAACTTCGATCTCGGCGACAAGACCATCGCCTGGCAGCGCCAGGGGTCATACTCCGCCACCCCTGCCGTCGCCGCCGGCGCCATCTACGCCCCCGAAGGACGCACGCTCAGCGTCATCGACGAGGCCTCCGGCCAGCTCCTCTGGTCCTGGGACGCCGGCGTCAACCAGAGCATCACCTACAACGTCGTGGTCACCGACAACCTCGCCTTCGTCTCGACCAGCACCACCACCCATGCCATCGACCTGGCCACCCACCAGACCGTCTGGTCCACGCCCGTCACCGGCTCGCTCGCCCTCGCCGACCACACCCTCGTCATCACCCGCAGCGACTTCATCAGCACCTACTATCTGGCCCTGGCCGGCTCCGTCGTCGGCTCGCCCGTGCTCACGCCCACCGCCGACGCCCTGGCCGACCGATCCCCCGCCTTCGCCGCCGTCGTCGACGGTCACCAAACCATCGACTCTTTGACCGACAGCCTCCACGCCACCGATCGCAGTGGCCTGCTCACCTTCGACATCAGCCAGATCCCCGACAACGCTCACATCCTCAGCGCCGCCCTGCTGCTCGACGTCTACACCGCCACCGTGTCACGCGGCGGCGACGCCCTCCTGCTCGTCGATGGCTACGCC
Organism: Phycisphaeraceae bacterium; assembly: GCA_020850375.1. Next base: position 26,779 of record JADZET010000155.1, read on the forward strand.
GACGACGGCACGCTCGACGTCAACGACCTGTTCATCCCCGAGAATCTCATCGGCCAGAGCAACCGCATCGACGCCCCGGGCCTGATCACCATCAACCTCGACCTCGCCTACATCGAATCCCTTCTGACTCAGGTCGACCACCTCGGCCTGAATCTCCGCACCGGCGACACCGGCCTGCAAACCTCCTTCGTCTCCCTCCAGGGCAGCCTCGCAGGCATGGGGCTCCAGCCCCGGTTGTCCCTGCGCTATGAGGTCATCCCCGAACCCTCGATCAGCCTCCTGCTGATCACCCCGCTGATCTTGCGCTGCTCGCGCCGCCCCCGCCGCGCTTAGCCGCCGTCCAGCTGTCACGCCCGGCCGCTCGCCCCAACGCCGCGCCCATGCTCCGCCCGGGCACGGCAACCGCAGATGATCCCTTGATCGCGCCCATGGACTGGGCCGCGCCGCCCGCCCGCGCCCATACGCTATAATCTCCTCTCTTTAACCCGTCACTCCCCGTGAGGAGCCCCAAAGTGTCTCAGCTCATCTGGCTCAACGGCAAGCTCGTCCCTCCCCAGGAGGCCACCGTCAGCGTCTACGACCACGGCGTCCTCTACGGTGACGGCGTGTTTGAGGGCATCCGCGCCTACAACGGCCGCGTCTTCAAGCTCCGCACGCACCTGCAGCGCCTCGTCGACTCCGCCAAGGCCATCCGCCTGGCCGTTCCCTACTCCATTGACCAGCTCTTCGACGCCACCCACCAGACCCTCAAGGCCAACAACCGCACCGACGGCTACATCCGCCTCTGCGTCACCCGCGGCGCCGGTCCCCTTGGCCTCAATCCCTTCCAGTGCAAGGACCCGGTCGTCTTCATCATCGCCGACGGCATCTCGCTCTACCCCAAGGAGATGTACGACAACGGCATGGCCGTCATCACCGCCTCGACCCTGCGCAACCATCCCGCCGCGCTCAGCCCGCGCATCAAGAGCCTCAACTACCTCAACAATATCCTCGCCAAGATCGAGGCCATCGACGCCGGCGTCCTCGAGGCCGTCATGCTCAACCATCAGGGCTTCGTCGCCGAGTGCACCGGCGACAACATCTTCACCGTCCGCCGTTTCGACGCCAAACCCGCCCTGGTCATGCCCCCCCTCCACGCCGGCGTCCTCGAGGGCGTGACCATGAACACCGTCATCGGCCTGGCCCACAAGCAGGGCCTGCGGGTCATCCACACCGACCTGACCAAGTACGACCTCTACACCGCCGAAGAGATGTTCCTCACCGGCACCGCCGCCGAGATCATCCCCGTCACCAAGGTCGACGGCCGCGTCATCGGCGACGGCACGCCCGGCCCCGTCACCCGAGGCCTCATCAAAGCCTTCCACGAGCTGATCGCCCACAACGCCCCTGAGGATTGACCCCCATTCCCCTTCTTCTTGACCACCAGCCCCGCATGGAAATGCGGGGCTTTTTTTCACGCGATTCGCACTGACCTTCGAGTTACCATACCCCCATGCTCGACGTCCACCCCCTCGCCCCTCCTCTCATGCTTACCGCGAATCTTCCGGGGGTCGGCGGCCGCATCAAGGCCCGCCCCGACGACTTCCGCGTCGACGAGCTGCCCCTGACCCAGCCCTCCGGAACGGGCGAGCACCTCTGGCTCACCATCGAGAAACGCGTCCAGACCACCACCGACGTCGCCCGCCGCATCGCCAAGATCTTCCGCGTCAAGCCCTGGCACGTCAGCTACGCCGGCCTCAAGGACAAGTACGCCGTGACGCGCCAAGTCTTCAGCGTCCACCTCCCCGACGCCAGCGAGGACGACCGCTTGCTGGCTCGCTTCGAGTTCACCCCCTTCACCCTCCGCGACGTTCGCCGTCACACCCGCAAGCTTCGCCGCGGCCACCTCGCCGGCAACCACTTCGACATCCGCATCCGCGACCTCGATCCCGCCGTCGCCCTCGCCCCCGCCGGGCGCATCCTCGACCAGCTCATCCAGCGCGGCATGCCCAACTACTTCGGCCCCCAGCGCTTCGGCTACCGCCTGGTCAACCACGAGCTCGGCCGCCTCCTGATCCTCCGCCGCTACCAGGAGCTCCTC
>JADZET010000156.1 GCA_020850375.1 Phycisphaeraceae bacterium
GACCATCTCATTCCGGCTCGCCCTCTCCATCGGCCCAGCCTCCACGTCCGTCTGCCCCATCGCCCACGCCGACTCCTGCTCCTCGTCCTCCTGCCATCCCCCCGAAACGCCCCGACGCTTCCGCTGACGCATCTGATCCCTCAAAAGGTTCAGCGCGATCCGGAACAGCCACGCCTCGAATTTCCCTCGCTCCTGATACCTAGGCAGATGCTCGACCACCTTCACGAACGTCCCCTGCGTGATCTCCTCCGCCAGCTCCGCGTCGCCGCACCGACGCAGCGCCATCCCATACACCCGACCCGTGTACGCCCCCACCAATGCTTCCCACGCCGATGCATCGCCTCCCGCCGCCAGGACCAGCGTCCGCTGCACATCCAGCTCGCCGAGCCCCTGCGACATCGAGCCTCCTATCCCCCGAACGCTCCAACGCCCATCCTATTGCCCACCGCAATTGATCTTAACCTCATTCCCACCCTAACATTGGCATATCCCCCCCAACCCGCGCATACTACCCCCCCATGACCCAGTCCTCCCAGGGAAACCCCCAAACCGCCCCCGACCTCCACGACCCCGCCGTCGTCTGCCACCTCTTCGACGACGCCGCCGCCGCCAACCTCAATTCCCCCCTCCGCAAGGGCTCCGCCGATCACCTCCCCCCCAAGGGCCGCCTCCTCATGACCGGCGACCTTCACGACCACGGCCTCAACTACCAGCGCCTCCTCCAACTCGCCCAGCTCGACGCCTCCCCCGACCACCACCTGATCCTCCACGAAGTCATCCACGGCCCCCACCGCGTCAACGGCCGCGACAACTCCGTCCGCATGCTCGCACGCATCGCCGCCCTCAAGCTCCAGTACCCCCGTCAGATCCACCTCATGCTCGGCAACCACGAGCTCTCCCAGATCCGTGGCGAGGGCATCACCAAGGACTCCGTCAACGTCGTCGACTGCTTCAACGAGGGCCTCGATTTCCTCTACGACGACCAGGCCGGCCAAGTCCGCGCCGCCATGGACCGTTTCATCCGCTCACTCCTCCTCGCCGTCCGCTGTCCTAATCGCATCCTCTGCTCCCACAGCCTCCCCTCCCCGCGCATGCTCAAGACCTTCGACCCCGCCATCCTCGACCGCGTCCCGACCAACGCCGACTACAACGTCGGCGGCTCGGCTTACCAGATGGTCTGGGGACGCAGCCACACCCGGGACCTCGCCGACTCCCTCGCCAAAGCCTGGGACATCGACCTCTTCCTCATGGGACACCAACCCGCCGACATGGGCTACGAACTCCAGGGCGACTCCATGATCGTCCTCGCCTCCGACCACACCCACGGCGTCGCACTCCCCCTCGACCTGACCACCCGCTACACCCTCGACGACCTCGTCGGCCAGCTCATCCCCCTCGCCGGCGTGGTGCTGTAACTACGCTACAGCACCACTGCTCAACTGCTCCCCTGCTCAACTGCTCCGTCCCCCGTTTAGCGGGCGATCGAAGATCGCCGTGTCCATGTCTTCTCTCCCCTGCTCAACGACTCCCCCGCTCCCCTTTTCTCCCCGTCCTTGATTTCCCCCGCCACCCCCCCAATCATTTCACTCACCCATACCCCACGGAGACCCCCGTCATGATCCGACCCCGTTTTCTTCTCCCCGCCCTGCTGCTCGTCCTTACCGCGGTCCTGACCGCCTACGCCGCTCAGCACGAAGACCATCAGGCCTCCGCCACCGACGCCTCCGACAAACCCGCATCCTGTCCCATGACCGACAAGCCCGCCGCCTGCCCCGCCGATAAGTCTTCCTGCCCGGACAACGCCAAGGACTGCTGCCCCGCTACCGACAAGGCCGCCTGCCCCGATAAATCTTCCTGCCCCGACAAGTCCAAAGCCTCCTGCACCCTCTGCATGTCCGTCACCCACGCCGTCGCCGTCCTGACCCCCACCGCCGGCAGCACCGTCACCGGCGCCGTCAACTTCTACCAGACCGGCTGCTCGGTCAAGGTCGTCGCCGATCTCCAGGGCCTCCCCCCCAACTCCACCCACGGCTTCCACGTCCATGAGTTCGGCGACGTGTCGAGTCCCGACGGCGCCGCCGCCGGCGGACACTACAACCCCAAGGATCATCCCCACGCCCTGCCCGACTCCGAGCACCGACACGCCGGCGACCTCGGCAACATCACCTCCGACGACCAGGGCAACGCCCACCTCGAACTCACCGCCGACAACCTCACCCTCGCCGGACCCAAGGCCCCCATCCTCGGCCGCGCCCTCATCGTCCACGCCGACCCCGACGACGGCTCACAGCCCACCGGCAACGCCGGCGCACGCATCGCCCAGGGCGTCATCGCCGTCGCCAAGCCCGTCGAGACCATGACCGCCGAGTGCGCCGACAAGCCCGCCGCGCAGTGCACGGACAAACCCGCCGCCGCCTGCCCCATGTGCCCCGCCACCGACAAGAAGATGGACAACAAGCCCGAAACCGAAAACAAGCCCGAATCCCCCGTCTCCTGATCCCGCGGCCGCACCCTCCGTTTAGCGGCGGATCGAAGACCCGCGCTTCGCTCGCGAATCCAGCCCGCCCCCCAAAACCAAAAGCCCAGGCCCTCCCGGGCCTGGGTTCTTTATTTTCTTCTTCTCACCTTCTCACCTGCTCAACTGTTCACCTGCTCAACTGCTCTAATCCCCGCCGCCCGGAACGCCGCCTCCCGCCGCGCGCAACCCGCGCACTTCCCGCACGCCCCCTCCTCCCCGCCCAGGCACGACCACGCCGACCACCACGGAACCTCCATCTGACCCCCCACGCCCACCACCATCGCATCCGTCATGTCCAGCAGCGGCATGGTCAGCCGAGGCAACGCCGGATAGTCCAGCCCCAGCATCTGCTCGAGCAGCAGCGTCTGCTCGCTGAGCTTCCCCACCATCTCCACGTCCTGACCGCAAGACACCGGCCAAACCAGCCGCGTCGCCCCCAGGCGCGCCGCCCACGTCCACGCCGCCGTCAGCAGCGCCATCCTCACACCCGCCCCCGCCCCCGCCCCCGGAAGTGCTCCATTCTCCTTCCCCGCCGCGCCCCCACGCGGCATCGACCGACGCAGGTACAACGCCTCGATCACCGCCACGTCCTGCGCGTTGTACCGACCCGCCTGCTCGAGCACGTGCCGGTACGCCCGCTCCGGATGTTCCCGCCCGTCCCGCACGAACAGCAGCACCATCGGCAGCCGGCTCTCCTGACCCACCGTGATCGCCGTCGCCACCAGGCTCCGCACCCCCCCGTCCGACATCACCACCAGCAGCTCTTTCGCCATACCCCCTTCATCGACCACCACAAACCCCCGGCCCCAATTCCCCCGCCTCAGCCCCCGGCTCCGCCGGGGGGTACTCCTTTCTTATTCCCCTGCTCCCCTATTCCCCTGCTCCCCTGTTCACACGCGCCTTGACACCCCCCCCCTCACCCGCCAGACTCTCCCCTCTGCCACGATCTTTCCCCCCGGAGCCCCTCATGAGCCTTGTCGTCTTTCAGCACGAGCCCCACGAGACCCTCGCCGCCCTAGGCCGAGCCCTCCAGGACCAGGGCCACCGCCTCCGCGTCATCCGCCTCTACGCCGGCGACACCATCCCCGTCGACCTCGACGACGTCGACGGCGTCATCTCCCTCGGCGGCTCCATGAACGTCGACCAGACCGCCGAGTTCCCCTGGCTCGAGCGCGAGATGCTCTTCCTCAAGCGCGCCCACGACTCAGGCCTCCCCCTCCTGGGCCTCTGCCTCGGCCACCAGCTTCTCGCCCACGCCCTCGGCGGAAAGGTCGCCCCCGCTCCCTCCCCCGAGGCAGGCTTCCTCCCCGTCCGATCCACCTTCCCCGGCACCATCGACCCCATCCTCGCCGGCATCCCCTGGTCCACCGAGCAAGCCCACCTCCACAGCCAGGAAGTCGCGACATTACCCCCCGGCGCCGTCCCCCTCGCCTCGAGCAAGCTCTGCAAGGTCCAAGCCATGCGCCTGGGCATGACCACCTACAGCTTCCAGTACCACTTCGAGTGGTCCAAGCCCGACCTCCAAGCCGTCGCCCAAGACCCCCTCTTCGCCAAAGCCAACGTCACCCCCGCCGACTACCAGCAGCAGATCGACCGCCACTACCCCACCTACCGCCACCTCGGCGACCGCCTCTGCAACAACCTCGCCCTCTACCTCTTCCCCGCCGACAAACGCGCCGCCCTCCGCACCCGCTAACCCCCCGGAAGTCAGCCCTCCCGCGCCATCATCATCCACCGTCTGCCAAGCCCAGGCATGGCTATGCCTGGGTTCTTTTGTTTCTCCGCATCAACCCCATCACCACCGCCCCCGCCATCACCCCCACCCCCCCCGGCTCCGGAATCACCGCCAGCTCCGCCTCGCCCACCGTCCCCCCCGCGCTCAGCAGCCCCACGAACCCATTGATGTCCTGCACATTGACCATCCCATCCCCCGAGAAATCCCCCACCTTCCACCACCGCACCCACGGATACGCCGCCTCAAACGTCTCGACGCTCCCCAGCAGCATCACAAACGGATTGATGTCCTGCGCGTTGACGTCCCCATCCCCATTCAGATCCCCCGGCCGATCCTGCCTCACCACCAGAAAGGCCGTCCCCGCCGTGTATTCCATCTCCCAGCTCATCCAGTCCCCCAACGCCGGCCCAATCACCTCGTCGAACTCCCCCGTCCGTCCTCGATACGTCAGCACCGGGTACCGGTCCCCCGCCTCTGGCCGCCACTCGGTGAGCACTTCCACCGTCAATCTCCCCGCCAGCTCCACATTCCCCACCACCTTGAGCTGGTCCATGCTCACCCCCGGCGTCATGCCCCCGATCTGCACATACAGATTCCCGCTCGCCTCCTGCACATAATCCCCCGTCACCGTCGGCGTCGCCGGCCGCCACGCCAACCCCGGCTGCGGCCCCGGTTCCCACAAGGTCACCTCCCCGCGATTGCGCACTTTCCCCGAAACCCGCCCGTAAAGGAACACCGTCCCATCCCGACGCACGGACACCCCCGTCGCGTCCTCCACCGCCGCTGCCTCCGATCCAATCACCACCCGCCCGCTCGTCGCCCGCACCTGGCCCCCCCGGTTCACCGTCAAGCCTGACGCCCGCATCTCCCCACCCTCCGACGCCTCCAATCTCGCCCCCGTAACAATAAAGTCAGCGCTCCCGACCACGATATCCCAGTCCACCGTCAGCAACGACCCCACCCCGGTGGCGATTACCTCCCCCGAGCTCTCCTGCCCGTAACCGATCTCCACCCGGCGAGCATGGATCGCCCCTCCGTACTCCGCCCCCAGCGTCCCCGACCCCCACAATCCCGCACTCACATCCGACGTCTCGAGCAGACTCTGCGCGCCCTTGACCCTCACCGTCCCGATCCCCCCTGTCTCAAAGCCCAGCAGCAGCGAGTCCACCTCGGCCCGCCCAGGGCTCTGCACCTCACCGATCCGCACCGTCCCGACACCCGCATGCCCCACACGCAGCTCATGCGTCTTGAGCTGCCAATAGGCCCCCACCGACTCGTTCGACTGCCCCACCGTCAGCTCCCCCTGTCCCCCGACTCCCTCCCCCACCGTCACCCGCGGGAAATCCAGCAGCCCGTTGTAGATCAGCACGTCCGCCCGACCCTCGACACCCACCGTCACCGACGACCCCGCACCGCCCGACCACAAGCTCGCACCGTCGAGCACCCCGTCCACCATCTGCACCGATCCCTGCGACCCAGAGTTCACGCCCAGCCTGTGGGACACCGCCCCCACTCCCACCCAGCGACCATACTCGATCAGCGCGTACCCCAGACCATCAATACCCAGGTCCGTCGATCCTGTCTCCCACCTGCCCCCGTCCACGCGCACGCCACCGTCCGAGCCCGCCTCCACGCCCGCCACCACTCGCCCCGTGCTCAGCCTCCCATTGCTGACCACCGTCACCAACCCCGACCCCCCGATCCCCATCGCCATGCTCCCCGTCTCCATCTGCCCCGTCCCCGACCACGCATCGATCGTCAGATTCCCCGACGACCCCGCCAACTCCCCCATCCGCGTCTGTCCCTCGACCTTGAGCTGCCCCGCGTGGTCAAACCTCACCTCCGCCTCTCCTCCCTTGCCCACCGTCAGGTCCCCCTTGACCGTCCACGCCGACGCCCCCTGCATCAGCACCGTCCCCGTCACACCTTGCCCCTCCCCCAGCACCGCCGAGCGCGTCTGCAAGATGCTCGAATACATCGTGATCGACCCGTCCGACACCGACCCCACCGTCAGCGTGTCATCAAACAACCACGTCGACGGCCCCGCCGGGATCGTCAGCGCCGTATCCACCACCAGCCCCGCCCGCGCCGTCGACGCCATCACCACGCCAGCCGCCATCGCCGCCAGCCCAGCACGCCGCAAAGTCCGCATGTCCTGCTCCTTCGGGGTCGATAGAAATGACCTTCAAAATTCTAACCCATTACTCAAGACCCGCAAGGTTTTTCCCAGCCGATCTCCCCTCCCCCCTACAATCCCCCTCATGCCCACCCGCTCCACCTTCACTCTCCCCGTCCCCCCCGACTTCGACCTCACCGCCGCCGTCTGCAGCTACGGCTACTTCATGCTCGCCCCCAACCAATGGCTCCCCGAGCAACGAGCATTCGTCCGCCCTCTCCGAACCCCCGAGGGTCGCATCGTCACCCTCACCCTCCGCCAACCAACCTCTCTCCCTTCTTCCCCCAAGCCGGGGCGCAAGCCCCGGGTCCTCCGCATCTCCGCCGACGCACGCCTCACCCCCGCCGACCGCGCCCACCTCCGCCCCCAGCTCACCCGCATGCTCCGCCTCGACCAATCCCTCACCGAATTCCACAAGCTCCACCCCCCAGCCCGCCGACGCCGCTTCGGCCGACTCTTCCGCTCGCCCACCCTCTTCGAGGACATCGTCAAGACCATCACCGGCTGCAACACCACCTGGCCGCTGACCACCCGCATGAACCTGCTGCTTTGCCAGCACGTCGGCCAGGGCGCCTTCCCCACCCCCCACCAGATCGCCTCCCATACCCCCTCTGACCTCCAATCCCTCTGCAAGCTCGGCTACCGCGCCCAGCGCATCCACAACCTCGCCACCGGCATCCTCGAATCCCGCCACAACCTCACCGCCCTCGAAGACCCCAACCTCCCCACCGACACCCTCCACGCCGCCCTCTTAAAACTTCCGGGGGTAGGCCCCTACGCCGCCGCCAACCTCTGCCAGCTCCTAGGCCGTTTCGACCGCCTCGCCATCGACTCCGAGACCTACCGCCACTTCCGCCAGGTCCACCACACGCCGACCCCCCGTTCCTCCGCCGCCCTGCGCAAGCTCCACCGCCGCATCGAGCGCCACTACGCCCGCTACGCCCCCTATCAATTCATCGCCTACTGGTTCGAACTCTGGCGTCATTACGAATCCCGCGTCGGCCCCGCCCGCCACTGGACCCCCCACCACGCCCGCCACTTCACCGCCGCCAGCCTACGCACCCCCTGACGCCCACCCCATTCCCCCTCCCGCTCTCCCGTTTAGCGGGCGATCGCCCCCGGAAGATCGCCGCGTCCTCCCTCCGCAATCAACAAAAAAAGCCCCGGGACCTCTGTCCCGGGGCTCGATGTTTCTTCGTTCAACAACACGTCAATCCATCAGCACCGCCGCCGCCGGATCATCATCCCCCCCACCGCCGTCGCCAGCACGCCCAGCCCCGCCGGCTCCGGAAGCAACGTGAACTGATACACCCGATCCCTCGCCCCGACCAGCAGCTGCCCATTGACCTGCGACAGCGATAGCCCGAACCCGTGACCCGTACTCCGGTAGAGGCCGTCACCCGCATAAGGGTTCTCATATGTCCCCACCAGATCCCCCGTCCCCAGGTCGAACTGATACACCGCCCCGATGCCCGGGTCCCCATCGTTTGGGTTCGGATCCTCGTCCGGGTCCCCCACCAGCAACTGATCCCCGATCACCGCCACCGTCCGCCCGAAACTGCTGTAGTCGCCCGGCGTCGGGTCGTACAGTGTGCGTAGCAACTGATATGTATTCGCGTCGAAGATATACACCCGGTCCGGATCAAACCCATCGGTCACGCCAATGATCACTAGCTCCTCCGTCAACGTCGCGAAGCTCCCCGTCGGGGTCGTGTCGCCCGTCCCCCCGATCCCGAAGCCCTCCGTCACGTGCGGCGTAGGGTCCATGAACTTGTGCAGCACTGACCCCGTCGCCCCGTCCAGCAGATAGTACGCCCCGGTCCCCAGCCCCGCCTCATCGTCGCTCGGCGACGCCACCAACATCTTGGTCGAATTCGTCATCACCGGCGACCCATACCCAGCATATTCCTTCGGCTCCGGGTTCCAGTAAGTCTGCTCCAAGGCGTAGCTGCTCCCGTCGAAGCGGTACACCGCCCCCGACTTCTGCACCGGCGGCACGTCCGGCGAATAGGCTCCCGGCGTGCTCGCCACCACGTCATCACCCAGGAACGCCACCGTAGCCCCGAAGACCAACTGCTTCGGGTTCAGCGGGTCGTACCCCGGCGCGTCGAACGTCGCCAGCAACTGCCGCGAAGGAATGTCATATAGATACGCCTGCCCCACGTACTGGATCGACGGCAGGTTGAACGCATCAAGCCCGAATGAACCCTTCGCCGACACCAGCATCCGATCCCCCTGCGTCACGATCCCCCCGCCGAAAAAATCACTCCCCGACTTGAAATTCGGCCCGCTGGGGTTCCAGAACGTGTGCTCAAGCGCTCCCGTCAATGAGTTGTACACGTACACCGCCCCAGCCCCCGGGTACGCCCCATCCACGTTCCACGCCCCGATCAACACCTCATCCCCCACGCTGCCGATCGACGAACCGAACATGGGGCTCAACTCAAATCCGGGATACGCGTACGTCCTGACCAGATCCCCCGGCCCCGCCATCGCCGCCCCCGCCCACACCACCGCGCACCACAACGCCATCGCACGCCCCGGCCGATTGATCGCCATTGCTCTTCTCCTTTCTCGTTTGAGCGGCAGAACGCGAGTGTCACAGGACACCGCGGGACGTCAGCCCGCCCGACACAGGCCCAGAAACACGCCCCTGCTCTGATGCCCCCCACTGATACCTCAATCCCAAACCACCGTCAACAATAATTTAAAGGTTTTATTAAACCAGAATATACCCCAAACCTAAGCATCTTCCCGTGGGTCATGCCCGCTTCCCCCCCACGCTTTCCACGCACAAGTATCATGTCCCTCTCCCGCTCCGCACTCCTCTTCCCCCACCCCTGGACCTCCCCATGCCCCTCTACCTCCACGCCCCCAACCTCCAATCCCGCTGGGCCAGCCCCGAAAACTTCAAAGCCGGAAAGGGCTACGCCGCAACTTCCGGGGGAGGACGCAAGGGCAAGCCCTCCGTCCCCATCGCCCCCGGCGAAACCCTCACCCTCGCCGAGTCCAACAGCCACCCCGGCGCCATCCGCCGCATCTGGGCCACCATCCACCGCCGCATCCCCAATCAGCTCCGCGGCCTGCGCCTGGACATGTACTGGGATGGTGCGTCCAAACCCGCCGTCTCCGTCCCCTTCGGCGACTTCTTCGGCCACACCCTAGGCCGCATGACCCCCTTCGAATCCGCCCTCTTCTCCTGCCCCGAAGGCCGCAGCTTCAACTGCCTCATCCCCATGCCCTTCCGCACCGGCATGAAGATCACCCTCACCAACGAGACCAACGTCACCCAGCCCCACCTCTTCTTCGACGTCGACTTCACCCTCGGCGACGACCATCCCCCCGACGCCCTCTACTTCCACGCCTGCTGGCAGCGCCAAAACCCCACCACCCTCCTGCGCGACTTCGAAATCCTCCCGAAAGTTCACGGCAAAGGCCGCTTCCTCGGCACGCACCTCGGCGTCCGCGCCGACATGTCGAAATATCTCGACACCTGGTGGGGCGAGGGCGAGGTCAAAGCCTACCTCGACGGCGACGACGCCAATCCCACCCTCTGCGGCACCGGCACCGAGGACTACATCGGCACCGGCTGGGGCCAGGGCCGTTACGCCACCGCCTATCAGGGCTGCACCCTCGCCGACCATCCCCGCATGCAATTCGGCTTCTACCGACTGCACGTCCCCGACCCGATCTACTTCCACCAGGACATCCGCGTCATCATCCAACAGATCGGCTGGGCCCCCCAGGACAAGCTCAAGCAGCTCACCGCCAACGGCCTCGCGCTCACCATCGGCCACCAACCCATCGACCTGGGCGCCCCCGGCTCACTCTTCGAACGTCAGGACGACTGGTCCGCCACCGCCTACTTCTACCTCAACTCCCCCACCACCGACCTCCCCCCGCTCCAACCCCTCCACGACCGCACCGCCAACTTGTTACCCCCCGAAGAAGCCGGCAAGCGCCTCGACCAATGATCCCCCAAAAAGTAGGCCCCTCGCCATGAGCCCCACCTGGAAAGGTGGGGCCGCATCGATCCGCTTCACCCCACGATATGCTTCAACCCCATACGGCTCCTGCGCACGATCCTGATCGTGTTCCCGTTCCTGCTGAGCTTCCCCGCCGCCATCTTCCTGATCCACTACCTCACCTCGCCAACCGCCCCAGATGTCCCCGCGCCTCTTCCAGCAGCCGGTGAATCAAAAACGCCGACCGCGACTGCCACGGCACCCAGCGCAGCGCCTCTAGGTGATCAAGCACGTACCCTATCGTCACCCGCAGTCCCCCCCACGGGATCCGCCGTCGCAGCAGCGCCACCTCCACCGCTCTGCCCGTCAGCCGCGCATACTCCCGCGTGTAACACCCCAACAGCTCATCCACCCGCTCCGTCGACACCCCTGCCAGTCGCGGTAATACCACCCTGAACTCCTCCTCCATCGCCCCAAGGTGCGCGATCCCCCAATCGACGAACACCAGCCTTCGCCCTGCCTCGCTCCATCGCTCCGCCAGGTTATCGAAGCCGATGTCGCAGTTGACGCACACCCCATCTCCCCCCTCGCTCCACCCCGGCCGCCCGCGCAGCCGTCGCGCACAATCGCCCAGCAGCGACCGCTCCGTCTCGCTCAGCCCCAGCAGCGCCATCACCCGCCCGTCCGCCAACCCACGCTCGATCCCCTCCGCCAGTTCCTCGCTCGACCCCGTCCTGCGGATCGCCCCCGCACGCCCCGGGCACAGCCCCATCAACTCCCCCCGTTTCCCGAACGTGTACGCGTGCAGCCGCGCCGTCTCCCGCATCAGTTCCTCAACCTCACCGCCTTGATCAACCATCCGCTTCTCATCGCCCCGAACCTCGTGGCCCAAGCCAACTCGCGGAAACGACTCCATGACCACCCAGAACGACCGCCGCGCCTGGTCCACCTCCGCGTCGTAGACCACCGGCACGAACGGCACATCCTGACCACCCCACCACCGCATCAGCTCCACCTCCGACGCTCGTGAATCGAACATCCGGTCGATCTTGAACAAATTCACCGCGTCCGGGCAGAGCACCTTCACCACCACATCCAGCACGCCCCGCTCAATTGCCAGCGAGAGCCGCACCACCGTCGACCCCGAGTTGCTCACCCGCCCCCACCGCTGGGCGCAAAGATTCCTCGCCGAACACCCCTGGATCGACACGGTCTCCCCCAACCGCCGACCGATCGCCACCTCTAACCGCTCGCGCGTCAGTCCACTCGGCCAAAACGCCAGCTCCCCCAGCGTCTCCGCCGTGACCAGTTCCATGCCGCTCTTCTCCACCCCCCCCTTTGGCACACGCCGCCGCAATCCTCATGTTCCTCCTCACTCCAGCCGTCGTCAACCGATCGCCCCTTGCGTCTCCCACCATCCCTCGTAGCATCACCCCCATGCCCCACTTCACCCTCATGCGTCACGGCCAACCCGCCTTCGACGCCTTCGCCCACCGCACCCTCATCGGCGGCTGCCACGACTGGATCCCCCTCTCCCCCCAAGGCATCGAGCAAGTCCATGCGGCAGCCCTCGATTGGCGGCAGACTCACGCCCCCCACCTAATAAAGCCCTTCGACCTCATCCTCGCCTCCCCCATGACCCGCGCCCTGCACACCGCCGCCCTCGTCAGCCGCATCCTCGACCTGCCGATGCACGTCGAGTTCGACCTCCACGAGTGGCTCCCTGATCTGACCTTCCGCTACGAATCCTTCGCCCCCGTCCAGCAAGCCATCGACGACCGCAAGCAATGCCACAACGAGTGGCCCCCCGGCCAGACCCGCACCTGGGAGCCCTTCTCACAAGTCCGTAAACGCGCCACCGCCGTCCTCGAACGCTACACGGATAAACAATCCGTCCTGGTCGTCTGCCACCACACCCTCATCCAAGCCTTGACCGGCCAGAGCCTCGACCACGCCCAGTCGCTCCCCTTCGACCTCGTCCCCACCGGCAAAACATAGCAGCGCCTCACTGCTTCATTCCCCTTCAACCTTCTCCAACCGTCGGATCTCTTCCTCCAAGCCGGGGCGCAAGTCCCGGGTACTCCCCTCCTCCCCCCATACCGCCCCTGAGTCCGCGAAGGGGCGGGTATCTCTCTCCTCCATCAACTCCCCCGCTTAGCGGGCGATCGAAGATCGCCGTTCCCCCTCACCCCCCCCAATCCCCAGCACAAACTCACTCCACCCCTCCCGCCCCTCAACTTCCCCCTCCCTCGCCCCCCATCGCCGCCACAACCGAATCGACGCCTCGTTCGTCTTCTCGATCGTCACCGATACCCGCTCCACCCCGCTCTCCCGCGCCATCGCCACCACCAACCCAAACGCCGCTGTCGCCACGCCGCACCTCCGGTGCGCGCTGCCCACCCAGTACCCGATCCGCGCCCGCTTCCCATCCTCGCTGCGATGGCTCAATGAGATCGTCCCCACCGCCGCCCCATCGCGCAGGATCGCGAAGGTCACCGCCCGGTTCCTCTCGCACCACGCCTCAATTTTTCGCCAAAACCCCTCCCCCGTCGGCCGATCCCCCTCGGGCACACCAAGCTCCCCCCGCAGCACCTCATCCTCGCACAGCAGCCTCGCCAGCCGCTCCGCATCCCCCCGCGTCACCTCCCGAACCACGACCCGCATGGGATCCACGTCTCCTCCCAATCAGCAAAGAAATGCCGCACAACGTCGATGCAATCAACGTATTCATTTACAACGCACGACATTAACCGAAAATCGCCCATGCTCCGCTTACACATCCCGCCCAGATGCAGATAAAAGATCCCCACGCCAACACTTTTCCAAGGCACTCCTGTGAAGACAACTCCTCATCTTTCTTCTGAATTGCACTCAAACCAAGTTCGCCCGCATAGTATTGCCGCACACCTTCCCTCCAATGTCGAAACAGAGATGTTATCGAATAATACTTCCATGCATTAAAGCATCCGACCATTAACAGCCCAAGAATGAAGAAGCTAAGCGTCACTTTGACAGATACCAAAGAGCTTATCTCTTGGTTAGCTCCGATGAACCCCAGCACAGCCACCGCGCCGCCCGCATTTACATAAAATAGATATTTAATTGCACGGTCTATGGCTTCCTTTTCAAGGAAATACAACTGCTCCCACCGAGTATTAATACGCTGAGACTCGGCTAACCACGCTTCTGCTTCCTGCTTCACTGAAGATTCTAGTAGTTTATTTGGCATTCATGGACCACTCAGAGTGTTTATAGAACAAACAGAATCGCAATCATCAAATAAGCCTGTCTCTCACACTTTTCTCAATACTTCCTCACCACCCCCACCACCACCCCCAGCACCTGGCAATTCTTCACCATGATCGGCTCATATTTCTCATTCGCCGGCTGCAGCCGGATCATCCCGTTATTTTCCTTGTAGAACTTCTTGAGCGTCGCCTCCCCGCTCTCCAGAAGTGCCACCACCGTCTCGCCCTGTCGCGCCGTGTTCTGCTTGCGGATGATCACGTAGTCCCCGTCGCAGATCTGCGCGTCGATCATCGAGTCCCCCCGCACCCGCAGCGCGAACGTGTCCCCCGTCGTCCCCCCGGAAGCCCCGCCCCCGGAAGATTTGCCCGCCGAGAACACCTCTTCCAGGTCCAGGTACCGCCTCTCCTCCACCGCCTCGATCGGCAGCCCCGCCGCGATCGTCCCGACCAGCGGCAGCCGGCTCCCCCGCTCCTCATCCGGCAAGGTCACCTCCGCGCTAATTTCCAAAGAGCGAGCCTTGTTCGGCTTGCGCTCCAACGCCCCTTTGCGGATAAGCGCCTCGACGTGCTCGAACACCGTGACCTTGGACACGCCCAGCTCGTCGGCCAACTCCTGCATGGTCGGCGAATAGCCGCGAGCGATACGCAGGTCCCGGATCCGCGTGAGAATGTGCAGTTGTTTCGGCGTCAGGTTCATGTTGCTTCTCCGTCAGTCGTTCATTCACCGGCTCCGCCGATGCCCCCTCGCTTGGCCCAATCTTCCCTTGCGATCCTCGCTCTCCCGCGAGCCCCGATCCCATCGCCCCCGCCGGCACGTCCTCCCCGCCACGCCCCCCCTCGCTCATCACCGCCACCACCGCACCACCCGCGCCCACCGTCACCCGATACACCCCCGCCGTCCTAGCCATCCGCGCCAGCGCCGCCGCCGCGCTCTGCTTCTCGAAGCTGTCCCCTTGCCGACCCTCCGTCGACCCATCCAATCTCACGCCCGCGATCCTCGCGCCCTTCACCGCCTCCTTCTTCTTCCCGCCCAACGCCCGATAATACCCCGCGAACGACCCGCCCGACTCCGTGTCACCCTGCTGCTCAAGCGTCTGCGCCACCGCCTGTCCGCCCGCCCCCGCGCCGCCGCCCGGCCCTTCTCCCCCGCCCGCTCGCCGCAACGTCCCTGTTGCCCGGTCCACGAAATACCGCGTCACAAAATCGCCGCCCGGCCCGATGCTCAGCAACGGAATCGTCATGGCTCGCCTGCCTCTCTGGGTTCACCCCCAGCGTATTCCGGGGGCCTGCCGTCCCGCTGACCCCAACATCTTGTGGTGTCGCGCGCGACGTGTCGGCTTCACTTTCGACCTACCCAGCCGCGAGCCTTGAAACTTTGCCCTCCATTTGTTTGGTGAAAGTTACCCTAAAACTCATCGAACGTCAAGCCCTATTTTCAACACCCGCCCTTTCCACCGCTTACACACTTTCTCCGCCAAAAAACCCATCTTTCCCAGTAAAACACCCCCCGCGTTATCGGCCCACGCCCCGCGCGATCCCCCACCCCGAAAACGAAAAAGCCCACGACCCCTCCGGGACGCGGGCGCCGCCTGCGATTCTTGTCCTCCCTGCCCTCTGCTCTCCCCTCTCTCCTTTTCTACTCTCTCCCCACCCCCTGCCCCAGCACCCGCTCAAACTGCTTCCTGAACAGCTCCGCATACAACCCCCCGCGCTCCACCAACGCCTCGTGCCTGCCCTCCTCCACCACCCTCCCCTGCTCGAGCACCACGATCTTGTCCGCGCTCAAGATCGTCGACAGCCGGTGCGCGATGATCAGCGACGTCCGCCCCACCAGCAGTTTTTCCAACGCCTCCTGGATCAGATACTCCGACGTCGCATCCAGACTGCTCGTCGCCTCATCCAGAATCAGTATCGCCGGGTCCTTCAGCAAGGCCCGTGCGATCGAAAGCCTCTGCTTCTCCCCTCCGGAAAGTCGGAACCCTCGCTCCCCCACGATCGTGTCATACCCCTCCGGCAGCCCCGCGATCAGCTCGTGAATATTCGCCGCCCGACACGCCTCGATCATCTCCCCCTCCGTCGCCCCCGGCCGCGCATACAGCAGATTCGTCCGCACGCTCTCGTGAAACACAAACGTCTCTTGCGTCACCATCCCGATCTGCCCGCGCAGCTCCTCCTGCTGCATCTCCCGCACGTCCACCCCATCGAGCGTGATCCGCCCCTCATCCGGGTCATAGAACCGCGGCAGCAGATACGTCACCGTCGTCTTGCCCGCCCCGCTCGGCCCCACCAGCGCCACCCGCTGCCCCGGCTCCATGCTGAAATTCACCCCCCGCAGCGCCCACCGCTTCTCCTCCACCCCCTCGGTGCCATTCCCATTCCCGCTCCCATTTCCCGCCCCCGCAAGTCCCATCACCGCCTCAAACCCCTTCACCCGCGGGTACGCAAAACTCACCCCCTCGAACCCCACCCGCCCCTTCGTCCTCCCACGCCGCCCCTGAGTCGCGTCCTCGCGACGAAGGGGCGGGTCCACCTCCGGGGCCGCCGGATCCGCCACCTCCACCGGCATGTCCAGATACGCAAAGATCCGCTCAAACACCCCCACCATCCCCTGCAAATCCACGTACACCGACGCCAGCTGCATCAGCGGCCGATACAGCATCACCAGCAGCGCCGCGAACGCGATCACCTCCCCGATCTGCATCCGCTCACGCACGACCTGGACCCCCCCGTACCAGTACACCACCGCCGGACCCATCGCGCTAAACGCGCTCAGGATCATGAACAGCCAACGACCCGCCACCGCCTGCCTGATGTTCAGGTCCCGCACCGCCGCCGCCGTCCCCGCGAACTCCCGCGCGTCCGCCTCACGCTGACCGTAGATCTGCATCAGCATCGCCCCCCCCACGTGCAGACGCTCCGTCAAAAACCCCTGCATCCGCGCCTGGCTCTCCGCCGTCTGGATCGACAACCGCCGACGGATCCCCCCCACCACCCGCGACGGCAGGTAGAACGCCGGCACCACCGCCGTCGCCAGCAGCGTCAGCACCCAGTTCATCGACACCATCACCGTCAACGCCGCCGTCAGCGTCGCGACGTTGCTCACGATCGTCACCACCGTCGACGTCCCCGCCCCCTGCACCATCCCCACGTCGTTGTTGATCCGCGAAACAATCTCCCCGCTCCGCGTCATCGTGTAGAACCGCAGCGACATCTTCTGCAGATGCCCGAACAGCTCCTTGCGCAGGTCGCACATGATCCCCTGCGCCACCTTGCTCATCAGCGTCTGCTGCAACACCCCCACCAGCCCCCCGCCCACCGCCAACCCCAGGATCGCCAGCGACAGCCACCCCAGCATCCACCCGTCCCCCCGCGGGATCGCCACGTCCACGATCCGCGCCACGCACAACGGCGGCAGAACGCCCACTCCCGCCGCCACCAGCACGCAAGCAAAAATCAGCCCCCACGACCCCTTGTAGGGCCGAAAGTAACCCATGATCCGCCCCACCTGTCCCCACGTGATCCCCGGCGGCGGCCCCTCGGGCTTGTCCTGCCCGAAGTGGTTGTGCAGACCATACGTCCGCGTCACCCCGCCGACCGAACCCATCGGCCCATGCCACATCCCGCCGCCGCCACGTCCCATCGCATGCACTCCTGCATCTCAACCTACAACGCCGAACATCATTTCTGCCAAGCCCAGGCATTGCTATGCCTGGGTCTCTTTCTCGATCACCCCCCCCGCCTCTCCCGCAATCCCCTCCTCAGCTTCCTCAACAGCTCCACCAACATCCGCTTCTCCCACGCCACCAGACTCCCCGCCAACTCCCCCGCCACCGCCGCCTGCCCCGGCATCACCCGATCCAGCATCGCCTCCCCCGCCCCCGTGATCCGCACCACCGTCGCCCGACGGTCCGTGTGATCCATCCGCGCCGCCAGCCCCGCCCTCTCCAGCCGATCCACCAGACCCGTCACGTTCGACTTCGTCACCACCAACCTCTGCCCCACCTCCCCCATCAGCATCCCCCCCTCACCCGCCGACCTCAGCAGCAGCAGCGCATTGAACTGCGCCGCCGTCAGTTCGACTTTCCTCAGCTCCGCCTCCAACTGCGGCCCAAGGCACTGGCTCGTCCGCAGCACGCTGAACATCACCATCGCGTCGAGCTCATCCGCCGCCGCGCCCGATCCCTCACCATACGCCGCCTCGACGTACGCCAGGTCCACGTCTCGTTGTCCCGCCTCGCCCATGGCCCGCTCCCATTAGTTCATATCTAAACCATCAACCTCCAAATCATCCACCCAACCCCTTGCCCTGTCAACCCTTCCCGCGCATAAACCATGTCCAGACAAAACCTTCTTCTACACCACCCTTTCCACAACCGCCGATCTCTAGCCGATACCACCAACGCTATAATCCCCCCCATGCCCGACCCCATTTCCTCCACTACCCCCGGAACTCCCCCCGCCCCCGGGAAAACTCCCGCAAGCGCCCTCCTAAGCCCAGGCATGGCTATGCCTGGGTCTTCTTCCTCCCCCCCCGCCCCCAAGTCCTCCCAGATCCCCCCAGGCCTCTGGACCCGCTGCCCCTCCTGCGAGGCCATGCTCTACCAGAAGGCCGTCGCCCAGAACCTCCACGTCTGCCCCGAATGCGACCATCACTTCCGCATCGGCGCCGACGAACGCATCCGCCAGCTCACCGACCCCGACTCCTTCGAATCCCTCTGGGACGACCTCGCCCCCGCCGACCCCCTCCATTTCACCGACTCCAAGCCCTACGCCCAGCGCCTCGCCTCCGAACAAGCCAAAACCGCCCGCCAAGACGCCCTGATCGCCGGCCGAGGCTACATCAAGGGCCGACGCGTCGCCCTGGCCGTCATGGACCCCAACTTCATGATGGGCTCCATGGGCTCGGTCGTCGGCGAAAAAATCACCCGCGCCATCGAGCTCGCCACCGACGAAAACCTCCCCCTGATCATCGTCGCCTGCTCCGGCGGCGCCCGCATGCAGGAGGGCGCCCTAAGCCTCATGCAGATGGCCAAGACTTCCGCCGCCCTCGCCCGACTCGACCAAAAGCGTGGCCTGTTCATCTCCATCCTCGCCGATCCCACCACCGGCGGCGTCACCGCCTCCTTCGCCATGCTCGGCGACGTCATCCTCGCCGAGCCTCACGCCCTGATCGGCTTCGCCGGACCACGCGTCATCGCCAACACCGTCCGACAGGAGCTCCCCCCAGGCTTCCAGCGTTCCGAACATCTCCTGGCCAAAGGCTTCGTCGATCGGGTTGTAACGCGTAGCGAACTTCGCAGCGAAATTAGTCGCCTCATCGACTACGCCGGCAAGTAAGTCCCCTCAATTCCCTGCCGACTACATAAAAAGACCGTTATCCAGGCCCTGACACCAGGACCCGCGATCGCCGTACCGCATCCCCGAGGCGCCGATGCGTCCGACATCTTCTTACCTCCGCCCCGCCCGTCGCCCCTGGCAGCTCGCCGCCATCGCCCTTTCCATCCTCTCCACCCTCACCCTCACCGCCGGACAACGCGACCACGACGGCAGCGTCCGCATCGTCCGCTCCGCCAACGCCGGCCTCATCCAGTCCCCCGACGTCTCCGATTCACTCCCCTCCTCCGCACAGCTCCTGCGCGCCCTCCGACCTCAGCGCAGCAACTACTACCAGATCTTCACCAACCTCCCCCCCGACGAGGCCCAGATCTACGCCACCCACATGGACCAGGTCTTCGCCGCCTACGAGCGACGCTTCAACGCCTTCGAGGAACGCTCCACCGGCCCCATGCCCCTCTACCTCTTCCGCTCCCGGCAGGACTACCAAGCCTTCCTCAAACTCCAGCAGATCGACGGCGAGAACTCCGGCGGCATGTTCTTCGTCTGCCCCACCGGCCGAGGACTCGCCACCTTCGTCGGCGACCAGCCCCGCGCCAAGGTCTTCGCCACCCTCCAGCACGAGGGCTTCCACCAGTTCGCCGACAAGTACATCGGCCCCAATCTCCCCATCTGGATCAACGAGGGCC